>CAZGMW010000103.1:0-3335 GCA_964526895.1 uncultured Planococcus sp.
TAAAGATTTCACCAGCGCAAAAGCGTTATGATAAACCATTTTAATACAAAGTGTAAAAAAGAGTCTTAGAGAAAAAGAGACAGATAGAGATAGAGAAGACCGTAAAGCCGAAAGGGGAACACGAACTTGAAGTCGAAGTCGAAATGGATGTTGTCTGTTGTGTCATTATTATTAGCAATTACGATGGTGACGCCATCTGTAAGCGCCAATGATTTGAACGACCTGAAAAAGGAACAGCAGGAAGCTGAAAGAAAAAAGAGCGAATTAAACTCGGATATTAACGAAAAAGCGAGTGAAATCAGCGAAAATCAATCTACACTTGAAAAAATCGCTGCACAGATCAATGAATTGGAAAATAAAATCACTGAAACGCAAGATAAGATGAATGCTGTGCAAGGTGAAATTGATAAAACCAAAACAGAAATTGACGTATTAAAAGCATCAATTGAAGAACTTGAACGTAAAATTGCTGAACGCACTGAGCTGCTTCAGGAACGCGCACGCGCAATTCAATTAAGCGGCGGTTCTGTAGATTATATTGATGTATTGCTTGGAGCCAACAGCTTCGTAGACTTTATCGACCGTTTCTCAGCAGTAAACATGCTGATTGAAGCAGACCGTGAAATCATGCGTGAGCAGGCAGAAGATAAACAACTTCTGGGTGAACATAAAGCCGATGTCGAAACAAAATTGGCGGAGCAGGAAAAGCGACGCACAGACTTGGAAAGCCTGAAAGCTTCATTAGACGGCCAAAAGAAAGAACAGGCAGGTTTGAAAGCGGATTTGGAAGCAGAGCAAAAACGGCTTGCAGAAGAAAAATCTGCTTTGGAAGAAGAGCAGGCTGAAGTAATTGGCGTAAGCAAAGAATTGGAGAAAAAAATTGCTGCTGAACAAGCCCGTTTAGCGGAAATTGCGAAAAAGGCGGAAGAAGAACGCAAACGCAAAGAAGCGGCTGAAAGAGCAGCAGCTCAAAAAGCGGCATCAAGCCAGTCATCTTCAAGTTCAAGCATTGCATCGTATAACACTCCAGCACAAAACAGTGCCGGTTTCATCCGTCCGGCAGCCGGAAGTATTACTTCCGGTTTCGGATGGCGTAATATTGGGGCAGGCAATGAATTCCATAGAGGAATTGACATCGCCAACAGCGTCGGGACATCCATTAATGCAGCCGCTTCAGGATATGTATCCTATGCTGGATCAATGGGATCATACGGAAATGTCATCATCCTTACACATTCCATCAATGGACAAACACATGCCACTGTCTATGCACATCTTAGCTCAATCGGTGTTTCTGTCGGACAATCCGTGTCGCAAGGACAGCGCATCGGCGGAATGGGCAGTACAGGCCGTTCAACTGGCTCACATCTTCACTTCGAAATTCACATCGGAGCTTGGAATGGCTCCCGTTCAAACGCAGTCAACCCTATCAATTATATCGGCGGATAAATTTTGACCGGCATCGACACAGATGCCGGTTTTTTTACGGATATTTTTATAATTCCGGTTGATAGAGTAGCAAATGGAATGCGATTTATCGTATGATGATATCCGAATGGAGTGAAAATCTTTATGAAGAGAATATTAGGTTTAGTGCTGGTCGGCTTTCTGATAATCCTCTTGGTAATGGGAGCCGTAGAGAAAAATGTCGAGGAAAGACAGACAACTTACCGGTTGAATGAGGGAAGTGCAGTAGATTTCCTTCCGACGGATGAAGGCTTAGCAATAGGAGAGACAGCTCCGAATTTCGAATTGACAACGCTGGATGGGAAGACTGTAAAGCTCTCCGATTATAAAGGGAAAAAAGTGATATTGAATTTCTGGGCCACTTGGTGTCCACCTTGCCGCGCAGAAATGCCGGATATGCAGAAATATTATGAAGAACAGGCTCAAGAAGATAATGTGGAAATCTTAGCCGTGAATTTGACGACGATCGATAAAGGCTTGGACAAAATAAATTCATTTGTAGAGGAATTCAATTTGACATTTCCGATACCTATGGACACTGAAGGCGAAATTGGCGATGTTTATCAGGCAGTCACCATCCCGACTTCATATATTATTGATACTGAAGGTCGTGTTCAGCAAAAAGTCGTCGGACCGATGAATGAAGAAATGATGGAAAATTTTATTGCAGAAATCGATTAGGGGGATATGGAGATGACTACAATTGAAACAAAGGCAGTTCATACAGCACAAATGAAAGAACGGACAATCCAGCCTAAGGTAATGCCGGTTTATCAAACTTCTGCTTTTGCATTCTCTTCATTAGAGGAACTGGAAGGTTATTACGAGGGCAATGGCACTTATCTTTATTCGCGAACAGCCAATCCGAATACGGATGCACTCGGGCAGACAGTGGCTGAATTAGAAGGAGCTCCAAAAGGAGTTGCTGCATCTTCTGGAACATCAGCGATTTTGGCAGGCATACTTTCAGTGGTTAAAAATGGAGACCATGTTCTTGCGGCGGAAGATGTATACGGTGGAACTTTTCTTCTATTGAAAGAAGAACTGTCGTTGATGGGCATACAAGTACACTTCACAGATTTCTCTGATATCAGCGCCATAGAACAGATTCTGATAGATTTCCCTGAAGTGAAACTGCTATTCAGCGAGTCCATCACCAATCCATTTTTGCGCGAAGAAGATGTTGAAATGCTGAGTCGATTAAAGAAACATTATGGCGTAAAAGTGATGATCGACAATACATTTGCGACGCCTTATACTATGGCGCCTTACGAGAAAGGGGCAGACCTCATCGCCCACAGTGCGACAAAATATCTCGGCGGACACAGTGATGTAACGGCAGGTGTAGTGGTTGGTTCAGCTGACTTGATAGATATAGCTGAAAAGCGCATTGTCAATATGGGGATGAATCTTAGCCCTTTCGAAGCCTGGTTGACGATTCGAGGCATTAAAACTTTAGCTCTTCGTATGAGAGCCCAAACGGAAAATGCGCAGGCCATAGCAGATTTCCTCCGGACAAAAACAAAAGTATGGTATCCAGGAAAAGGGGCGATCGTCAGCTTTGAAGTGCCAGAAGCAATCGAGGTTTCGACGTTCTTTTCATCGCTTGGCTGGATAAAAATAGTGCCGACGCTTGCAGGAGTTGAAACGACAGTGTCCTATCCATATGGTACTTCACACCGGGCATTATCGGAAGAAGAGAAGGCACGGATTGGTGTCACCCCCCGCATTGTCCGCCTGTCTGCTGGAATAGAAGGCATCGAAGATATTCTTGGACAACTGGACAGCACATTTAAATAGAAGCAATTGTTCAAGTTACATCGGTAACCCTTGCTCCTGCATCGCTTCGCTAGCTTCGTCGCAGAGCG
>CAZGMW010000103.1:3435-6054 GCA_964526895.1 uncultured Planococcus sp.
TTCGGCCACGCTTGGCTCAAAAAGAAGTACAGTATGCAGGGGATTTTTGGTACAATGAAAGATAACGTCAATAGCCGGTGAATGGATGGTGGACAAGGATGGTCATGGAAGCTTTTTTGGATATTGCAAGATTTTTTATCAATCCACTTTTATACATAGCACTAGCTGCAGCAATATTACTTGGTTATGTCAGGGTCAAAAAAGAAAGGAAACTTTTTCGGACCAGAATTGTGTGGGGATGGAGAGAGTTCAGCGACATGTTAAAAGACGGTATTTTGTATGCCCTTGTCTTTTCACTGCTGATCGCTGGAATCGGATTAACTGTCCCGTTGGAATGGCTGGTCGCATTGAGTTTGGTCAGTTTAGTAGTAGTCATTTCAGGCTTTTATCATTTTGCTTCTTTCGTCTATTTGGCTTTGGCCGCTGTGGTGCTGGCGTGGTCAGTGAATCAGTACAATTGGATTATTCCTTTTGGGATTTTTGATTACGGCGGATATGTGCTGGCTTGGAACTGGCTGTTGCCTGTCGCTTTAATCACTGGAGCAATGGTATTTCTTGAAGGACGGCTTGTTGTGAGGCGCGGCAGAGAAGCTGCTTCACCGAGAACCCGTAAAACTTCCCGCGGACTGACAGCGGTGTTTTTTAAGGCCAAGCGCTTATGGCTGATTCCACTGCTTTTGGTCGTACCAGGAGATTTACTGGATGCTTATCTTCCATACTGGCCGCAATTTACTATAGGCAACAGCAGCTTCTCGTTTATTTTATTTCCTGCAGTAATCGGTTTTCAAGGCAATGCACGCAAAACATTGCCGCTTCACCTTTATCCTAAACTTGGCAAAAGTATATGGATGCTTGGTCTTATGATCATTGTTCTCGCATTGTTTTCCTACCTATGGGCTCCAATGGCATTTGTCGCTCTAGTGCTTGGCGCATCTGGACGGGCTATAATTTCAATCGTCAATGCCATCAAAGAAAATAAAGGGAATTATGCAGTAGCTCCTCAGGCATCAGGAGTGATGATCGTAGATGTACTGGCAGATTCGCCCGCAGAGAAAATGGGTCTTGTTCAGGGGGAGATTATCCGTAAAGTGAACGGGCTGACAGTTACCAATGAATCGGAACTTTATGAAGCGATTCAAGTCAACGCAGCGCATTGCCGATTAGAAGTGCTCGATCATAATAAAGAAATGCGGCTGAGACAGCATGTCATCTTCAGGCATGACCATTACCGGCTTGGCCTGATTGTTGTCTGAGCGGGTCCGATAGCGAACACAACTTGCCGGTCCGCAACAGAGGAGGAGATTCCATGGAATCGATGGTTACTAAATTCTTTTTGTCATTGCTGGTTCCAGGGCTTCTCGTCATCCTGTTTACCCGTGTGACCTTCAATCATATCGTCGGCCTGATCCTGACTGTCGCGCTGATTGCGGCAGCCGTTTATGCCGGCTATACCAATACATGGTTTCTTTACATCATCAACGCTGCTTCATTAACTGCGGGATTCTGGTATGCCACCAATATGTATAATCGCAACAAAAAAGCCGACATTCATGAAGATGAATGACGGCTTTTATTATTAGATGAAAAGACTGTAGACAGCCAGCACTGCTATCGAACCAAGGACGACGACCATAACATTGGCTCCCAAAAAGGCGATGCCGAATGCGGCGGCTGCCCCGATGATGCCAAACCAGATGTTTTCCTGGATGAAAAAGATAGCCGGAAAAATCAATGCTCCGAGAACTGCAAAAGGAATATTGCGCAAAACATTCTGAACGGAAGGCGGAAGTTCCCGCCCTTCCAAAAAAGTCAACGGAATTGCGCGGGGAATATAAGTGACGATTGCCATGCCTAGAATTGTCCACCAAATCCATGAACCCATTACGATCTTCCTCCTTTCGAAGAAATCATTTCAATGATAATCGCAGAAGCCAGGGTAGAGACAAGGATCGCCCATCCTGTCGACAATAAGCCGGTGATTAAAAAGATGGAATTCAAAAGAGCGGCTGTGGCTGCCAGGCTTACGACTTTTCTATTGCCGCGCATGGAAGGCACCAGCAGGCCGACGAACAAAGCATAAAGAGCGATTGACATGGCGGCCTGCAGAAATGCCGGCAGATTAGCTCCGATCAAATGGCCGACAGCCGTAAACAGTACCCAGCTGCCATATGAAATGACGATGACACCGGCAGCAAATGAGGTGCGGAGATTTTCCCCTTTCTGGATGGCCAAAACGGAAAAGGATTCATCGGTGATGCCGAACGCATAAAGCGCTTTTTTCCAACGTGCATCAGGCTGCATTTTTTCATTCAGCGAAGCCGCCATCAGAAAATGCCGGATATTGACGACAAATGTGTTCAGGATAATGACCGCAGGAGCTACTCCAGCAGTGATTAATGTTAACGATATGTATTGGGCCGCGCCGGCGAAAACGAAAATACTCATAGCTGTAGCTTCAATAAGCGACAAGCCCGTTGTTTTAGCCAACAAGCCAAATGTCAGCGCAACCGGAAAATATCCGATGGCTATGCTGACGCCGCCTTTGAGGCCCGCAGAAAATCCGCGTTGCTCCATCTTCTTCTCTCCTTAAGTAAAAAGTAAACTCTTTTCCAAAAACGC
>CAZGMW010000104.1:0-5240 GCA_964526895.1 uncultured Planococcus sp.
CTGGTGCTCGGTGCATCGCCTGTGAATTTCATCGGAATGACCGAAATTATTTCCAATTGGCAAGAAATGATGAAAAACGAAAAAGGTGAGCGTTCATTCGAAGTAATGCCTGCCGAACTGATGGATCAGACCAGCAGGGAATTTGCGGAACTGATGACTTCGAATTTATTGGAAAGTCATCAGGCTTATGAAAGCCGCTTAAATGATTTTGCGGAAAAAGTTGTACGCTATGGCTGGTCGATAACGTTTGTAACCAAAGCCATTAATCATTTTGGGGAAATCGTCTTTAACGGAATGGAAAGAGACGGCATTATTCACAGCGAAAACCTTCGTCCCTTTGCCGAAGAGTTCAACAAATGGGTAACACCGATCCGCGACAGCACAATCGATACATATTCGAAAACCTGGGAACGTACTGTAAGTCTTCAGAAGATAGCATTACAGGAACTTTCTGCTTCGTTGATTCCGGTTTTTGATAAAGTTTCGGTTATGCCGCTTGTAGGGACAATTGACACGGAACGTGCCCGCCTCATCATGGAAAACCTGCTGGAAGGCGTAGTCAAACATCGCGCAGAAGTTATTCTTCTGGACATCACCGGTGTTCCGGTAGTTGATACAATGGTTGCCCATCATATTATTCAGGCTGCAGACGCTGTCCGTTTAGTCGGAGCAAAATGTATGCTGGTAGGCATCCGGCCTGAAATTGCCCAAACGATTGTTACATTGGGCATTAATCTGAATGATTTCACCACAACGAGCACCTTGCAGCGCGGCGTTGAACAGGCTTTGGCCTGGACAAATCGAAAAATTGTGGAGGTTGATGAAGAATGAATGTCCGTATACCGATATTAAAATTGAGAGATACTTTAATCGTCTCCATCCAGTGGGAGTTGGATGATCAGACTGCCATACAGTTCCAGGAAGATCTATTGACTAAATTGCACGAAACAAGTGCCCGTGGTGTAGTAATCGATTTGACTTCGATTGATTTCATCGATTCCTTCATCGCAAAAGTTTTGGGAGACGTCATCAGCATGTCAAGCCTAATGGGAGCGCGAGTTGTAATAACAGGTATCCAGCCGGCAGTTGCTATCACTTTGATCGAGTTAGGAATTCGACTTGAAGATGTTATGACAGCACTGGATTTAGAAAACGGTTTGGATAAACTTCAATTGGAATTGGAGGCTTAAAGATGAGCAACCAATCCTCAGTGGAAATTCAAACAGAATGGGATATTGTAGCCGCCAGACAACTAGGCCGCAATGTGGCTAAAGAGTTGGGTTTCGGCACAGTAGACCAGGCTCGTATCACGACGGCAATCAGCGAGCTTGCCCGCAACATCTATTTATACGCTGGCCAGGGAAGAATTGAAATCCAGCGCCTGACTGAAAACGGCATGAATGGTATTTTGATAATTGCAGCGGATACTGGTCCGGGAATTCCGGATATCCGCAAGGTCATGGAAGACGGCTTTTCCACTTCAGGTGGACTGGGAGCCGGATTACCGGGTGTCAAAAGGCTGATGGATGACTTTAAGATAGAAACAACCCTAGGTGAAGGGACAGATATTAGAGCTACCAAGTGGCTTCGATAGGGGGAATTCGTTATGGTTCAAAAAATCGGGAGTCAATATAAAGAAATATTGAACCAGTATATGCAGCGTCAATCAGAGCAGAATCTGTATGTCGGACAAAATTTCAGCCGCCAGCTTATTTCTGAAAATATATCTCCAGAAGACGTAATCAGCATGCATAAAGCGGCCATGCAGGAACTGTATGAAGAAATGCCGGAGACTGTCTGGCATTCTTTTGATTTCCTGATTGAAATGATGATCAATTATGGTCTTGCGCTGCAGGAGCGTCAAAGCTTGTTGCATCGACAGGAAGAACTGCGTATGGAAATGGATCTGGCGGCCAATGTCCAGGAGACATTATTATCGACGACGATGCCATCTCTGGATGGACTCGATATTGGTCTGCTTTCGGTGCCATTGCGCAAGATGAATGGAGACTACATATATTTCATCAGCGATAGAGAAGGTCATGCCGGAATTGCAGTAGCCGATGTAATCGGCAAAGGGCTCCCCGCGGCATTATGCATGTCCATGGTTAAATTTGGTATGGACAGTCTGAATGATTCGATGGCATTTCCACGGGAAGTTTTGAGCACGATCAATCGCATCGTTGAAAAAAGCGTCGACGATTTCATGTTCGTTTCGATGTTCTACGGACGATATGAAGCTGACACAGGGGTTCTGACCTATGGATCTGCCGGGCATGAGCCAGCGATGGTGTATCGTGCGGAAACCGGTGAATTCGTAGAACTGACGGTGAAGGGTTTATTGCTTGGTGTTTCCCCAATGGCTACATATGAGGAACAGGAAGTGAAGTTGGAGAAAGATGACATGGTTGTCATCATGACCGATGGAGTAACCGAAGGCCGTACTGCAGAAGGATTTATCGACCGGCAGGTAATCAATGAACTGATCCTGAAGAAAAAAGATGAATCCGCCCAAACAATCGTCCAATATGTTTATGATGAACTGGTCCGCATGCAAAATGCAGAATTGAGCGATGACTTTACATTAGTTATTTACAAAAAAGTCTGATTGTATGTTTAACTGCCACAGCAATGTGGTAAATGAATATACAGTGGCTTTTTTAATTTCAAAATATTTAATTTTACGTTAATCATAGAAAAACGGGGTGTCAAAAAGATGAATATTCAAGTTGATTTGCAAGAGTCGGACAAAGTCCTTAAAGGACAAATTCGTGGGGAAATTGATGCGCACACAGCACCGGTCCTTCGCGAGAAACTGGAGCCTTACCAAAATATAGAATCGCTGAATGCCGAATTGGATCTTTCGGATGTAGATTACATGGATAGTACAGGGCTGGGAGTTTTTGTTGCTTTTTATAAATCAGTCAATTCCCAGGGTGGGCACTTGAAATTGAGTGGCCTGTCAGCCCGCTTAAAACGGTTGTTCGATATTACTGGTTTAGGTGATATCATGGATATCGAATCAGCTGGAAAAGGTGGTAATTAATATGCGTCCTTTTGATTACGTTGAAATGCGTGTCCCAGCTAAGTCCCAATACGTAGGTGTAGCACGATTGACGATATCTGGACTAGCAAGCCGAATCGGCTTTTCATATGATGATATCGAAGATTTAAAAATCGCGGCAAGTGAAGCTGTTACGAATGCCGTCCAGCATGCTTACAGTGATGAAGAAGACGGCGAAGTAGTGATTGGTTGCGCTCTATATGGAGATAAAATCGAAATAATGGTTGCAGACCATGGGCAAAGCTTCAACTTTGAGGAAACCAAAGCAAAAGTAGGTCCTTATCATGATCAGGCTGAAGGAGAATTTCTTCGTGAAGGAGGACTTGGCCTTTATTTGATCGAAACATTAATGGATGAAGTAAAAGTCCATCATCAAGAAGGCGTAACGGTCTTCATGACAAAGTATGTTGGAGGAGAGCAGGTGGAAGAGGATGTCGAAACGATCTCATCCTAATCAGCCTACCAAAGAACAGGTATTGGAATGGATTGAGGCTTATCAGAAGAATGAGGATGAAGAAGCCCAGACGCACCTGGTAAACAATTACAAAAGACTTGTTGAATCCATAGCGCGCAAATATTCAAATGGTAAATCTTACCATGAAGATATTGCACAAGTCGGTATGCTTGGGCTTTTAGGGGCAATCAGAAGATATGACCCTTCATTCGGCCGCAGTTTTGAAGCGTTTGCTGTCCCGACGATCATCGGTGAGATCAAACGGTTCCTGCGTGATAAGACCTGGGCAATTCATGTACCTCGGAGAATCAAGGAATTAGGGCCGCGAATCAAAGCGACGGTAGAAGTTTTGACGAGCGAACTTCAGCGCTCTCCTCAAGTGTGGGAAATTGCTGAATACCTTGATGTTGAAGAGGACGATATTCTGGAAGCAATGGAGATGGGGAAAAGCTATCAAGCTTTATCCATGGACCATTCCTTGGAGGCCGATTCAGACGGAAGCACAGTAACATTATTCGACGTTGTCGGACAAGAAGATGATGGGTATGAAAAGGCTGATCAGCGTATGTTGGTGGCAAATGCGATGAATGTGCTTTCCGAACGCGAAAAGCAAATAATCCAATACACTTACATAGAGCAGCTGAGCCAGAAAGAAACCGGCGATAAACTTGGCATTTCGCAAATGCATGTTTCGCGTCTGCAACGCAAGGCCATCAAGAAATTACAGGAAGCCATTTTAGCGGCGGGTGGAGTTTCGTAGTGGAAAAAATCCGTCACGAGTATATTGACGCCTGTATTTTCAATGAAGCAAAAAAAGGTAATTTTGAGTCGGGAGACAGCTATCACACAGTGTTAACCGACGATTACTTTATTTGCTCTGTAGCCGATGGTCTGGGGAGCGGACCTGTTGCACGGGAATCTTCACAGGTCATCCCGCAAATTCTGAGAGAGCACCATCATGAATCGATAGACAGTCTGATGAAGCGATTTAACGACTTGATGGTTCAAAAAAGAGGCGCGGCTGTTGCCATTTTCAAAATTGACTTCAAAAACAAAACTTTGGAATACAGCTGTGTAGGTAACATACGATTTTACCTTTACCGGAAAGGGACGGATGAAATGATTTATCCACTCCCGGTAATGGGATATCTTTCCGGACGGCCTCAAAAATTGCATACCCAGCTCTACACTTACGTGGAAGACGATTTATTTCTCATTCACTCCGATGGGGTGGAATTGCGCAATCCCAAAACCTTGATGCGACGTTCAGGATATCCTGAACAATTATATTATGACATTCTCACCACGATTCAAACTGGTGACGATGCGACATTCATAACCGGAAGCCTTCTCAAATGAGTTGGCTTCTTTTTTCTATGTTAAAATAGAGTAGAAATAAAGGAGAGTGTTTTGATGGAATCACAACAAATTCAGAGCCTGATTGCAAAAGAGACTGGTGTGCGCCCGAATCAGGTAGCACAGGTTATTGCTTTGATTGAAGACGGCAACACGGTCCCATTTATCGCCCGTTACCGCAAAGAAGCGACGGGTTCACTTGATGAAGTACAGATTAAAGCGATTGATGACCGCTATGCTTATATACAAAATCTTGAACAACGAAAAATAGAAATCATCCGTTCAATTAACGAGCTGGAGAAATTGACGCCAGAGCTGGAAAAGGAGATACAGGGAGCGACGGTTCTTCAACGAGTAGAGGATCTG
>CAZGMW010000104.1:5250-6022 GCA_964526895.1 uncultured Planococcus sp.
ACCGTCCCTACAAGCAAAAACGCCGGACAAAGGCCATTATTGCAAAAGAAAAAGGATTGCAGCCGCTAGCCGATTGGCTTTTTGAAGGGGGCAACGGCGATGTCCTGAAAAAAGCTTCCGAATTTGTAGGCGAAAATGTACCGGATGCCGAAGAAGCGCTCCTGGGCGCACAGGATATTTTGGCCGAACTGTTCGCAGATGATGCGGATATTCGGGAGAAAATCCGTTACATGACGAGAAAAGATGGAATGATCGCTACTTCCGTCAAAAAAGACCATGACGATGAAAAACAGGTTTTTGAAATGTATTATGAATACGAAGAAGCGATACAAAAAATTGTCCCTCACCGCATTTTGGCAATTAACCGCGGCGAAAAGGAAAACGTCCTGAAAGTCTCGATCCATCCACCAGCTGACCGGATCATCACTTTGATGAAAAGAAAGTGGATAACGGGCTCAGGAAGTACGGTTCCTTATTTGGACCAAGCAATTGAAGACAGCTATAAACGACTGATCCAGCCGTCCGTGGAGCGGGAAATCAGAAACGAACTCAGTGAAAAGGGCGAAACACAGGCGATCCATATCTTTTCTGAAAACCTGCGAAACCTGCTGCTGCAGCCGCCAATGAAAAACAAAATGGTGTTGGGTGTAGACCCTGCATACCGGACTGGCTGCAAATTAGCGGTAATTGATGAAACTGGTAAATTACTGGAAGTTTCTGTTATTTATCCGCACGCTCCTAAAAATGACCAGACAGGCGCAAAAAAGATCAT
>CAZGMW010000105.1:0-5890 GCA_964526895.1 uncultured Planococcus sp.
TCGATTGACGTAATGTTATACTTTGATAATTGAAATTAGAAAAGGGGAGACCTGGAAAATGTATATAGTTACCTCTACGGTGCTGGTTTCTCCGGAAAAGACGGACGAAGTGATCGGCATATACAGGAATCGATCAAAGCGAGTTGATGAGAATGAGGGATTTCTTTCATTTAAACTGATCCAGAACACCAAAAAAAAGAACGAATTGACAGTCCACATGGAGTGGGAATCGAAAGCCGCCTATATGGCGTGGGTTAAAAGCAAGGAATTTAAGGATATCCATGATATGGAGAAGAATTATCCAGATCAGGAGCTTGCTGGGATCATTCCGACAGTCCGTCAGTATGAGGTTGTTGACGAATGAATATGGAAACGAAACAATTGATAGCAGCTGAGACTGCGAAAAGTATATATGAAGCTTATCCTGATTTATGGGATCGTTTTGGTCAAAAAGGTTTTATCCATACGGAAAAAGACAATCACCATCATCTGGATCATTTAGAGACTGCATATTCGATGGAAGATGAAGCGATATTTCTCGATTATGCGAAATGGCTCCAATCGGTTCTTTTGAGCCGTGGAATTGAAACAAATCTGATCATTGATAATTTTGACCGGCTGATAGCTATCCTGCCTGGCAAAGTGTCTGAGAAAGAAGAAACGTTTATGCTTGGTTGTTTGAAGAACGCGAACAGTCTGTTAAAGGCATAAGCTAGAGGAGGTTGTCATGACCATACAAGCGAGGGAATTGGCTGAACTGTTTCTGGCCGGTGAAGACGAAAAATCTTTGGCGGCTGTACTTGAGTATTTGGATAACCATTCTCATAATGAGCTGTACCACGATTTACTGACGCCGGCGATGTATCTGATCGGAGATTGGTGGCAGCAAAACATCATTTCTGTGGCGGATGAACATCTGGCAACGGCAATCTGTGATTTTGTGGTTTCGGCAGCCGAATTGAAGCGCAAGCCCACAGAAGGGATACAACGCAAAGTGATGGTTCTGGGACCAGAAGGAGAAGATCACTATATTGGCCTGAAAATGGTTTCTTCACTTTTCAAGGAATATGGCTGGCATGTCCAATATTTGGGGCCGAATCTGCCGCTTGATGCAGCACTGGAATCTGCCCAGCGCTGGAAACCGGATGTAATTGCCATGTCCGCGGCTCTTGCTTATCGTCTTCCTGCTCTTAAAGCATATTCCAAAGCATTCCAGGAACTTGATTTTAAGCCATCCATTTTGATTGGCGGAAGAGCTATCGCGACTGCGGATATCTCTAAAATCCGCACTGAAGGGATGCTGGTCGTGAAAGATCTGCCCCAATTAAAAAACTGGCTGCAAACCGGAAAGGAAGCAGAAAATGACCTCGACATCTCCATTTGACAGTTGGCCATTGCCTGTTTATCAGTTGAATAGAAAACTTGAGATTATTGAATACTCCGAGAAAGCAGAGTCTATGTTTGGGGAATCAGAGTTGTTTGTGGAGCTTCTTGACGAAGGAAGTGTATCGAAAGCCAGGGATTTTCTGCTGTCAGCCCGTTTTTCGGAGCCGATTGAATTGAACTTTAAAACAGCATCTGATGAATTAATGCTGTGTGATATTCATTGCAAATGGGACAGTGAATCACTTTTGAATGTTGTTGTCGTGCCGAAAGATAATCAGGTAGAGAAGATTTCAGCCCAACTCTCAAGTCTTCGGTATCGGTTGAACGAAACGAATTATGATCTTTTGCTTGAAAAAGAACGCACGGAGAAATTGCTTCAGCGGGTACGGGAATTATCGGCTCCCACTATCGAATTGGGAATCGGATTATTATTGATTCCGTTTTTTGGTGATCTGGATGCCGGCAAAATCGAATCGGTAAAGAGCCAAATTCTTGAAGATGTTTACGAAAAGCATGCTGAAACAGTGATTCTGGATCTTACAGCGATGGATGAAATCAATTCTGATGGCATGGATTTTTTGAATTCGCTGCTTCAAACATTCAAGGTGATGGGAGTTGCTGCAATTGTCACCGGGGTTAAGCCGAATCATGCCAAACAATTGCATGCATTGAGAACGTCGGTGGATATGCATTTTGAAGCATCGCTGGCCACAGTACTGGCTGAAAGGCGTTTGATCATATGACATAGTGAAAACCGGTGCAAACGCGCCGGTTTTTATTTTTTCAGAATAACATTTTCTCGAAAAAGAGGTTTTCTGTGAGCCGGAAAGATGCCTGTTGCTGGCTAATTCGCTACAATGAGTTTCAGAAGGAGTGAAATGTATTATGCCAATAAAGAAATTCAATCATATACCTTTATCTGTACTGGATTTGGCGTTTATCAACGAAGGCGACGAGACGGCACAGGCTTATAAAAATAGCGTAGATCTTGCGCAACATGTCGAGAAATTCGGTTTCAACCGTTTTTGGCTTGCTGAGCATCATAATATGCCGGGAATCGGCAGTTCAGCGACATCTGTATTGATCGGCCATATTGCCGGCCAGACAGAATCCATCCGCGTCGGTTCAGGCGGCGTCATGCTTCCAAACCATGCACCGCTTGTCATTGCAGAGCAGTTCGGAACACTTGAAACGATTTATCCTGGGCGCATCGATTTGGGATTGGGCCGTGCACCAGGCAGTGACCAGGGAACCGCTTATGCGCTGCGCCGGACTTTAGGCACGACAGGAGACGAATTTCCGCAGCTTGTGGCAGAATTGGAAAATTACTTTTCGGCGAACCCGGCAGGCCGTGTGAAAGCTTATCCTGGGATTAACTTGAATATCCCGATTTGGCTGCTTGGTTCGAGCGGTTTCAGCGCTCAGCTTGCCGCACAGAAAGGTTTGCCGTTTTCATTTGCCAGCCATTTTGCGCCAGATTACATGATGCAGGCGCTGGAATTGTACCATCAGAACTTTAAGCCCTCGAAAGTATTGGAAAAACCGTACGCAATGCTTGGTGTCAATATCATTGCCGCAGATACGCAGGAACGGGCGGAATGGCTTGCGACTTCCCAGCAACAGCAGATGTTCAGCTTGATGCGCGGGGAGCCGACTACGTTCCAGGCACCAATCGACAATATCGAAGAAGTATGGTCGCCGCGTGAAATTTCGATTTACCGTGAGAAATTAGATTCCGAATCGACAATTGTCGGCACACCTGAACTTGTAAGGGAAAAACTCTCCGCTTTCATCAATAAAACAAGAGCTGACGAAGTCATCGTCAACTCTTCAATCTTCCATCACGAAGACCGTTTGCGTTCGTATGAAATTGTCGCTGATATGATGGAATAGAATATAAAACCCCGCCATAAAGCGGGGTTTTCTTGTGGAAATTTTCAGCTGGAGGATGTATGAGACTTCCGTTCTGCTATTGCAGATCCCGCACTTTATCATCACTGCGCTTCACTTCGGCAGGAGCATCATCTTCTTCGTTAAACGGTGCATAATCTGGGGCCCCTTCACCGATCATATTCAGCGCAGCGTAGAAATCCTCGTCCATTCGGCGTTCCATTTCCTTCAAACCAGAAAACCTGCGTTCCATAGTTATCAGCCTCCTTCTGAATTAAAATGCAGCACCGGCGGAAGATGAGCTTCCCTTCACATTTATTATACTGATTTTTCAGATTATTATAAAGCTGCTAGTCTTATAAGAATCAGAAACGAGAATGTCTTATAAAGTCATTCGCAACAGGTTATATTTCTTACTGACTGAAAGCAATAAAAAAGCCCTGCCGAATAGGAATCAGCAGGGTAAGAGTCGAACAAAAGGTTTTCAAGTCTATTGATTTTTGGACGCTTCCGCATTCAGCAGCATAGTCTCGAAATACAGGGAAGGAGACAGTTCATTCCATTCCTGTGAAGCTGGATCTGCTGTCCGTTCTTCAATATAGCCGTATGCCAGCTGGGTGCGAGGATCGTCGGTAATCGGCAGTTTGACGAGTGGCCCTGCCGGTGTCAGCCAGTTCAACTGCTGGTACCGGTTGTCGAGGGCAAAGTCGATCCACTTATTTTCTATTTCAGTGGTTTCAAAGAAAGGTTCATCCGCAATCATCAGCCAAGTGTGAAGATAATGTTTTGGCGGCAGCCAGAAACTTTTTTCCATAACGCCTTCTTCAATGGTGAAGTCCGGATTCTCCGTCCGAAGTTCATGTGCCTGTCCGTCATCGCCTTGCGGAATTAGGCGTGATACATATAAATTGCCCTGCAGAAAATGCTTGCCGCCCGCTGCAATAACGCCAAACGGATTGCTGGTCGGATCTTCGCCGAACACATCATCAGCTTCATTGCTTATTGGGCGCGGATTCCAAGAAGTGATTTCCGGGTCTTCAAGTCCCTGATGAATCAATGTAACAGCAAGAGGCAGCCAGCCGGAATTGTGCAATTCATCGAAAATGATGGTTACGCCATTTTCCAATGTCCGCTCAGTCATCGTATAAGTGCCGACATCGAAACCTGCAAAGGTCATATTGCGGACATAAATGACGTCGGTATCCTGTTCAACAATCTCCGGTTCGCCAAGCGTGAGGAAAGTCGGCTTCTTAATGGTAAGTGTCACACCATCTTCATCATATATCGTTTCTTCGTTTGTCAGGAACATGACCGCCGTAAAGATGATCATGGCCATGAAAAATACAACGAACAGTAAAATCATCAGTTTTCTGAACAAAATTTCCACCTCTTATTTCGTTTGAACGCATTGCTTTGATTATATCACGTCAATGAACCCAGCGCGGCTGACAGTTTTGAGCAATAGATGAACGTTAAGGAAGCGCAACGAAAAACCAGTGGAAGCAAAGGTTCCACTGGTTTTATAATTTTATTCGTTGTAATTACAGTACTTTTTCCAGAAAAGCTTTGGCGCGGTCCGTTTGCGGATTTGCGAAGAAAGCAGCCGGTGAACCCTCCTCGACAAGAATGCCATGATCAAGGAACATGACGCGGTCTGCAACTTCACGGGCAAATCCCATCTCGTGGGTGACGACAACCATCGTCATACCGGATTTCGCCAGGTCTTTCATAACATCAAGCACTTCTTTGACCATTTCCGGATCGAGGGCGGAAGTCGGTTCGTCGAACAACAGCAGTTCGGGTTCCATTGCCAGTGCGCGTGCAATGGCGACCCGTTGTTTCTGTCCACCCGACAGGCTGGATGGATAAGCAGCTGCTTTATCGGATAAACCAACCTTGGCGAGCAGGAGACGCGCTTTGTCATTGGCTTCCATTCGTTTCAGCCCTTTTACTTTTATCGGGGCATATGTCAGATTTTCAAGTACGGTCAAGTGAGGGAACAGATGGAAATGCTGGAACACCATCCCTATTTGCTGCCGGCTTTTATGGATGTCTGCACCTCTCGCAGTCAAATCAGTTTCATTGATCAGGACGGTTCCAGAAGTCGGTTTCTCCAATAGATTCAAGCAGCGGAGGAAGGTCGATTTTCCGGATCCTGATGGGCCGATAATCGAAACCACTTCGCCTTGCTTGATTGTCGCCGATATATCATTCAGCACCAGGTTGGAACCGAATTTTTTATAAAGGTTCTGCACTTTAATCACTTAACTTCAGCCTCCGTTCAATCATTCTGCCGATGACAGTGAGCACCATGACCATGCACCAGTAAAGGAATCCGACAAACAATAAAGGCTCAAAATTCCGGAACAAGTCAGATCCGACAACCTGGGCGCGACGCATCAGATCAAGATAGCCGATTGTCGACACAATAGCGGATTCTTTAGTCAGGGTGATGAATTCATTCATAAGGGCAGGAAGTATGTTCTTCAACGCCTGCGGCAAGATGATGTCTTTCATCATGGCGCGGTAGGGGATGCCGAGTGCCTGTGCCGCTTCCATCTGTCCTTTATCGACTGCTTGTATTCCTGCGCGGATGATTTCTGAAATATAGGCG
>CAZGMW010000106.1:0-3700 GCA_964526895.1 uncultured Planococcus sp.
GAGGGATAGAGATGAAACAAGTTTTACTTTATGCAGCGACTTTGATTGCTGCAGGTGTACTGTCGTATCTGGGAGAAAGTTACTTTGGGGCGGAATGGATTTTCGGCTTATTGACTGTCGGCTTATTTGCTTTGTTTTTACAAGCTTGGAAGCGGTGGGGGAACTCTTCTGTCGGACTGGTGATTATCACTGTATGTTTGCTGATCACACTCGACGGAATCTTTTTTGTACAGTATGCAGCAACGGCTGTCTGCAGTTTGGTGATGGGCTTGTTCCTGCTGCCTCATTTCCTCAAGAATAAAGATGGAGTGACTGCTTCAGCGATTTTTGTTTTCCTCAACATTCTAATCTGCTTTGTGTTCGTGCCAAATGAATTGATGGGGTGGATTATTGTAACTGTGACGGGAATTGCTGCATTGATCGGCTTCCGCTATAACTTCCCGGTTGTCAGAATCTGCTTTGCGTCGTTGTTTGGATTATCGGCATTTTTCTTTTTGCTGTTCCAGCTTTCTGAAGACGCCTATATGCTCAGCATCCTGGCAGCCCTGCTGATTGGTCTGCTGATTTTCGCTATGTACCGCATGAACAGCCGAGCTACAGCATAGCTTGCGGCGGTTTATAACGTGAAAATGTAACTTCGGCAAAGATCAAACGACAAATGGGTAAAAGAGGGGGATTTATCTTGAAGAGGATCCTGATTCTGATGTTCTTAACATTTTTATTCCTGATGCCCAACCAAAGCTTTGCCTTGTCGTGTGCTGAACCTCGGCCCCTGGATATTGCCTATGAGGAATATGATGCGGTTCTGATTGGGCAAGTGGCGGATATCAACGAGAAGAATGATAAAAAAACACTGACAGTTGAGGTGGAGAAGAGTTACAAAGGCGTCGGCGATAAAACAATCACAGTCTATGAAGACATTACTTGGGGAGAAAGCCAAAAGAACGCCACTTATCTATTTTTCCTCAATCAGGAAGGCGAGAAATGGATCCATCCCCTTTGTTCGCCGACTACCCACAAGACGGAGCTGGCAGATGAATTCTACGCTGACAAAGAAGAATTGGTTTTGCAGGAAGTGGAATCGAGTGCATTCGAATCGAACAACACGATTCCGGTGGTGTTGGTAGCGCTTCTATTGGCAGTGATTGTCATTGCAGCTGTCTGGATCTCATTATCAAAACGGAGAAGAAAAACCTAGTTCCATGATAAACCAGGGCGAAATTAAAACCGCCATCAGTTCACTGTGAACTGATGGCGGTTTTTTCTTTTGCTGAAATCAGCGGATAACTTATTCTTCCCGTTCAGCGATGCTCACCGGACGAATGGTGCCCCAAGGCGCAACGTCAATCGTCACCTGCAAGTCGACCGCGCTTTCCAGTTGAGGTCCCAGTCCCTGCTCGACATAGAATTGCTCGAGTTGCGGAGCGGTCAATCCCTGGCCATAAGAGTGGCCGCTGATGGCACCGAAAAACGGATCGTTACTGATTTCATCGATGACAGCAAAGCCGTCAGGGCCTTCAGTCAGGGTGAAATAAACATCGCCTTCATAGTCAGCGCCCACCGCATTCAAGTCCGGATATTGCAGAAGGACATATTCTCCATAGAAAGGATCGAAAGGGTCGTATGGTTCTGCTCGCAAAGTATATTGCTCGCCAAACCAGGAAGCGGAATAATAGGCTGCAGCCAGGACAAGGATGAAAACAGTCATGAGCACTGGGAGCAGCCAGGCTTTTCTTTTCATGATGCCGCACCTTCTCTCCTGCGGTTCAACCACCAGGCAGCGCCGGAAAGAGTGAACAACAGAAGCGCTCCAATCAGGAAGAACAGCGACATATCAAGTCTTTGCCATGCATAGATTACGTAAATGACAAATTGCACCAGGATAAAATAGACGAAGCCGGGAGCAAGCAGGCGGTTTTGCCGTTGAGCAATGATCAGGTATCCAAGGGCACTCAGTTCAGCAACTGCTGCAAGCGCTATTGCCGTCCCATCGAACAGCAGGAAGCCCATTGCACCGAGAATTGAAATCCACATGATATTCCGGAACCTCGAATAAGCAAGGAACAGAACAATGAGCCCCGCGACGGCCAGTGCAATTGATTCAGGCCAGTTCAAATCGACCAGTGACAATGTGGTTTCTCCGCGGAGTGCCAAATAGATGAGAAGCATGGCTGCGCCGAAGCTTAGATAAAGCGGCTCCAACAGATTTTGTTTGCCAGAAGGGACAAGGAACAGCAGAAGAACCAGCGCGAACAACGTCCATATCGGCCAGAACGGACTGTTATAAGTAATAAGATCCCACATCAATAAGCCCGAGAAAAACAGGAGCATCCAGCTCGAAATTTTCGGTGCATCGTCTTTGCTGAAATAAAACCAGCCCAGCACTACTGCTGCGAAGAATCCCCATTCAATCCACCCGGTGTCAGGCAAAAAAGTGAAAAGTGTATAGGCACCGAAGATGAAAGCCGTGATAGTAAAAGCGATGTGACGCCACTGAAAATAATGGGCAAGAGAAGCGATGAAGATGGTCCACGGCAAGACGGAATTCGAAAGGTTGAAGTTGAAAGTCTGCGCAGTTACGAGAATACTCGCCCCGAACATTGCCAGCCCAAGCAACCTGAAAATGGTGGGCCGGCCGATAGCATTCTTTTCGGAATAGAATGCGAGAACATAAAAGATCCACATTAAAACAACAAATACAGCCACTTTTAACAAGTCGGGTATGGCCTGCCAGTTCGCAGCGATAAAGCTAAAGACAGCCAAAGCAAAGAAAATCAGGCCGACCAGCAATAATAACGGTATCTTTTTCTTTTGGGGCTGTGTTTTTTCAAATGCCGTTATGCGCTCAAGTGCTGCTTGGTCGATGAGCCCTTCATTGCGCCATTGCACCAGTTTTCGTTCCCAGTCCATCGTATTCCCCTCCTAATCTTTGGCTCTATTATAATCCTTATTTCGCAGAATTAATAGAAAACAATGAGCGGAAAGAACCGGTGTTTCCTTTAGAGCTATTCAAGCTGAACAAGCGTTCCCAAATCATAGTAAGCGAGAGTTCCAGCCGTCGGTCAAACTTCGATTCGAAAGAGGCAGTGAATTAAAAATCTTTTTCGGAACCTTAAATAGAACGGATCAGTTAAACTTGAAGCTTTCCGCGGAAGCCTCTGCTGGCGTAATAAGAGTCAGCACCGTTGTGGTAGGTAAAGACTTGGCCATAACGGTAATCGCAGAAAATGGCGCCGCCATGGGCACGAATGTTTTCAGGTGTCAGTACCCAGGTCGACGTTTTACGATCAAACTCCCCGAATTGATGCAATGAGCGATACTCATCTTCCGAAATCATTTTGATCCCCATCTCTTCGGCCACATCCATCGCGGTATTTTCCGGCTTGAATTTTTTCCGCGCTTCCCAGGCTTCCCGGTCGTAACAAAGGCTGCGTCGGCCTTTCGGTGTCTCCGGTGAACAATCATAGAATGTATAGACACCATCCTGCAGATCCAAGGTAACGATGTCGGGTTCGCCGCCTGTTTCTTCCATTTGAAACAGGGAGTCTATTTTGTCGGGAGCAGCTTCAAGCTTTGTCTGCACTTCATTCCAATCCACGCCTTCGTGGCGATTCATATTCTGTTCGAAACGCTTTTTCAATTTGCCCATTAATTCTTCCTGCTGTTTTTTAGCAAAATTTTCACCCTTCTTCTTATTTTC
>CAZGMW010000106.1:3710-5865 GCA_964526895.1 uncultured Planococcus sp.
AAAAATAACCGATAACCTTACTTTCCGGCCTTCGCCCAATAATTCTTTCTGCTGTTCTTTAGTCAATTGCTTTTTCACATTTAATTCCTCCTTATATAGAAGACTGATCTTGGGTTAAGTATATACAAAATAATCAATCTTTTGGAATTTTTCTTGCTGCCGGATTAAATATAAATACCAGCTTATGGAACTCAGTTTCTGCCGGCAAAAATTGGCAAGAGCTAAAACTATTTAACTGCTGACGGACGCATAGAGAAGATATCAGGATTAATGCACAGTTGGAAAGGGTAGTTTTATTGCATAAAGAACTTCCGCACAGCGGAAAAAAACGAAGAGGAGAATGATGATGGAAATCCTAAAACGTTTTCGGGATATTATGACGAGCAATATTCATGCAATGCTGGACCAGGCGGAAGATCCTGAGAAAATGATCGATCAATATCTTCGGGATTTGAACAGTGATCTCGGCAAAGTAAAATCGGAAACGGCAGCTATCATGGCGGCGGAAAAACGGGAGCGCCGCGAACTGGCGGAAGTGCAGAAAGAGATGAACGATATGCAGCGCTATGCAGTGAAAGCGCTCGAAGCCGGAAACGAAGATGATGCACGAAAATTCCTGCAGCGGAAAGCGGAACTGACTGAACGCGAACAAAGCCTTCAGACAGCTGTGGAAATGGCAGCGGCCAATACACAGCAGATGCGCCAGATGCACGATAAACTGGAAGAAGATATCGGCGAACTGGAGTCGCGCAGCGCCGAACTGAAAGGCAAAGCATCGGTCGCGAAAACTCAGGAACGCATGAATGATTTCAATTCATCCATGGGCGGAGCAGGAGAGCGGATATCAGCGTTCGATGCGATGGAGAAGAAGATCAATCAGCAGCTGGACGAATCAAATGCAATGTCTGAGCTTAACAAAGGATCTGGAGATTCTGTTAAAGATTTGGCGAAAAAATATGACAGCGATACGAATGTTGACAACGAACTGGAATCATTGAAATCCGGCATCAACGTAGACGATGAGCTGGAAGCATTGAAATCCCAGGTCAAAAAAGGCGAATAATGGCTGAAACTTTGAAAATGGATTTTGCGCTGAAGGGAGGAAGACGGGTTGGTCACTCATTATAAATGCCCGAATTGCGGATCGGATATGGCGTTTGACGCCACTTCCGGAAAATTATCCTGCCCGAACTGTGGTCGACAGGATGATATCGAGACGTTTCCGGAAGATAACATCCGGCAGGAAGCTGCTCCTGAAGAAGCGAAGGAATATCATTGTGAAAACTGCGGCGCGGTTCTGCTGACAGATGCCGAAACGACAGCGACCCATTGCAGCTTCTGCGGTGCACCGGTTGTCCTGGCCGACAGATTGACCGGCGAATTCGCTCCGGCAAAAGTGATTCCATTCACAATCAGCAAAGATGAAGCTGTGGCGGCGTTCCGGAAATGGACGAAAAACGGCAGGCTGACACCGCGTGGCTTCATGAACGGCGACCGCATCAAGAAAATGACCGGTATGTATGTGCCGTTCTGGCTTTACGATATCGATGGCAAAGCGGAAGTGGCGGCTCTTGGTACACGTGTTCGAACCTACCAGCAAGGCGATACCGTCATTACGGAAACCGATTTTTACGATGTCTACCGTGAAATCGATCTCAGTTATTTGAAAGTGCCGGCGGATGCTTCCGAGAAAATGGACGATGAGTTGATGGATAAGCTCGAGCCTTATGATTACGGGGATATGAAGGATTTCCGGATGCCGTATCTGGCCGGTTTCCTGGCTGAGAAATACGATTTTGATGAAGATGCGCTGTTTTCACGCGTCGAATCGAAAATTGTGCCTTATATCGATTCCTATATCGGCAGCACAATTTCCGGCTATTCAACGGTCAGTTATACGAATAAACAAATCAATGCCAATAAGAAAAAAGTTTATTATACGCTGTTTCCGGTTTGGATGGTCTATTACGATTTTGAAAATAAGGAACATACTTTTGCGATGAATGGCCAAACCGGCAAAGTGGTCGGCAAGCCGCCGATCAGCGGAGGCAAAGTGGCTGCCTGGTTTACAGGCATTGCCGTTTCAACTTTTGCGGTATTAAAAGCCATCTCCTATATGGTGGGAGGTGTTCTTTGGTGACGAACTCCAAACTGA
>CAZGMW010000107.1:0-5829 GCA_964526895.1 uncultured Planococcus sp.
TGATCAAAGATCAGGTCCATACCGAAAAGTTCTTTTTTCAATATCAGGTTTTTCATTGAGATATAATCTGGGTGTTTAAGGTAGTCTATCGTTACGGATTTGTTGCGTCCCGGCTGTCTTGATACATATGAAGCCGCATGGCAAGCTCCTGCAGAAACTCCAATGACATAATTGAAATACCGATTTTTTTCCATGAAATACTCAAGAACGCCTGCAGTATAAACACCCCTCATACCGCCGCCTTCCAATATCAATCCATCTCTAAACAATGCATGCTCCTCCTTTCACTTTAATGGCCGGAATTTTTCGAAATGCCGCCGATTCGGTTATGAAGCGTCAAACTTTCTTTGTTCATTCCATAGAATAAGACTGTTACTCCCGCCTGTTCAAACTTGCTTTCGATCTTATCCAAAGCTCCGATTGCCGAGTCGTCCCATAAGTGGGAAGCACTCAAGTCAAACTCCACTTTTTTAATGTCTTCTTTAAAATCAATTTTTTCCAGGAACTCCGATACCGAAGCGAAAAATAATTGGCCCTGGATCTGGTACTTCCGTTTTTCGCCATTGTCTGACAATTGGGATTGAACTTTCACTTTTGATATTTTTACAGCAAAGAAAATCATGCTTAATACGACACCAGCCAATACGCCATACGCTAAGTTATGGGTGTAGACGACTGTGAAGACCGTTACCAGCATAATAGCTGCGTCTGTTTTAGGGATTTTATGAAGCGATTGAATAGAGCGCCAATCGAACGTCCCGATGGAAACCATAATCATGACACCTGCCAATGCGGCCATCGGGATTTGGACGACAATTCCTCCTGCAAATATGATAATCGCCATAAGAAATACGCCGGCAACCAGGGAAGACAGTCTTCCGGAGCCTCCTGATTTTACGTTAATGACAGATTGGCCAATCATGGCGCAGCCCGCCATACCTCCGAAACAGCCGGTTACGATATTCGCAATCCCTTGTCCGCGGCTTTCTGTGTTTTTATCACTTTCAGAATCCGTCATGTCATCCACAATCGTAGCGGTAAGCAAGGATTCCAGGATCCCTACAATAGTCAAAGCTAATGCATACGGAAAAACGATTGCTAAAGTTTCAAAGTTAAGTGGGATATCGGGCAACATAAAGAGGGGAAGGGATTGGGTTAAACTTCCCATATCTCCAACACTTCGCACGCCAAAATTCATAAAGATGGCAAGTGCTGTTACGACAACGATAGCCACTAACGTAGAGGGAACAGCAGTAGTGAAACGGGGTAAAGCGTAGATTATTACCAGTGTCACTGCAACCAGGGCATACATGATCCAAGTCTCTCCGACAAAATGCTGCAACTGGGAAGTAAAGATTAGAATCGCCAGTGCATTCACGAATCCGATCATGACAGCGCGGGGGATAAATTTCATCACCCTTGCCAACTTCAGGACTCCGAATAAAATTTGCAGAATGCCTGTCAAAATAGTGGCGGCAAGTAAGTATTGCAAACCGTGTTCAGCGATTAACGTAATCATCAGCAACGCCATCGCTCCTGTAGCACCGGAAATCATGCCCGGCCGGCCACCGACAAATGCAATAACTACTGAGATACAAAATGATGCGTACAGGCCGACCATCGGATCAACGCCTGCAATGATGGAAAACGCAATGGCTTCAGGCAATAAAGCCAAGGCCACAACGATTCCCGCTAATACATCTCCTCTTATGTTTCCGAACCATGTTTCTTTTAAAGCTGATATAGACATTGTTTACCTCTTTCTTTCTTATTTTTTTTCGATTTCTGACTCTCACAGAAATCAATCGCTTATAAGCGTTCGCCTCTTTTTAGCTTTTCAATATACTCGTGCAGATCAGCTTTGTCGATTCGCCAATGGCTGCCAATTTTAAAAGCCGGCAAAGTGCCTTGTTGTACCAATTTATAAGTTGTCATTTCACTCAATTGGAGGTATTCCGCCACTTGAGTAACTGTCATAATTTCTTTATCCATATTATTTTATTCTCCATTCGGTTATAATTCGTTATAATCTGTTATAAGTTACTGTATTAGATTATAATAGAGACAATTGCATTACAATACTTTGGACTTAAGAAAAACTATTCAGTTAATTGGAAGCGCTTTATCTTAAGTCCTATGAGGAGGAAATTTATGTATAAACGTATTCTCTTGGCTTCAGATGGTTCATCCCACGCTGAACGCGCCGGCAAAGAAGCTATTAAACTGGCTTCGTTATACTCCGGAGAAGTAACATTGTTATTCGTTAATTCAATTTCACAAGGCAGAGGCAATCTTAATGAAGAGATAGCAAACATACAAAAAAAGCTCGAAACAACGGAGAAACAGTTAAAGTCAGCAAATGTAACTTACCAAATTGAAATATTGGAAGGAGAGCCTGGGCCGTCAATTGTTACATACGCCAATGATCAGGCTTATGACATCCTGGTTATAGGCAGCAGAGGATTAAGTGACTTCCGAGGGTTGGTTTTAGGAAGTGTCAGCCACAAAGTGGCAAAGCGTACGAAATGTCCGGTTTTGGTTATAAAATAAGAGTAAGCTTGCAAGTCTTCTGAGACGAAAAGTGAAAAAACAATATAAAAACCGGAGGAATTTATGTTTCCCCCGGATTGTGTCACAGAATTTCATTCGATTTTTGTACAGCTAACCATATTTGATGAAGTGGCCGCCTATTTAACCGATAGGCGGTTTTTGGCGCGCTTTTGTGATTTGTTCGAATGCATAAGCGCATTCAATTAATTTTGCTTCAGAGAAAGCCGGTCCGGTAAACGTAATTCCAAAAGGTTCGAGAGTTTCTGTGAATCCAAATGGTACAGTCAGGGAAGGAAATCCTGCTGAAGCGGTAAAGTTGCAGCCCATATCCTGTGGAAGGATTAGGACTTCAATATCCAGTTCATTCAATGTTGTATTGATTCCTTGTTCTGCAGCAAGAAAGCGGTTCCGTTCGAGTGCTTCGAGGTAGTCCCTCTCTATCAATCGTCCAGAGAGTTCGTTCGCCTGTTCGAGTATATTTTGACCGAATTTTAATGACGTATCATTGTGCTCGGCATTATAGGCAATCAAATCATCAAGCGATCGAATCGGATTTTGTGGATTGGATTTTGCTAAATAATGGTTCAGGTTGGACTTGAATTCGTGCAACAAAACAGCAAATCCTAAATCTTCCTGCGTAGCACCGAGATCTACAGAGTCGACCACTTCAATGTCATTGCTCCGCAATACCTCTATTGCTTTGTCAAAAACTTTCAATTGTTCTCTAGAAATCAAGTCTTCGAAGAGACCTCTAGGTATGCCCAGTCGAACGTTGCGTAAACCGTCACTTCTGCAATGATCCATCCAGGTGTAGTTCTCAAAAGGGGTAGCCATCGAAGTTATGGGATCTTCTTCATCAGCACCGATGAGCACAGAGAACAGGAGGACTGCATCTTCTACAGTGCGAGTAAGTGTGCCCACTGTATCCTGGGTGTGAGAAATAGGCATTATGCCTTTTCGGCTGATTAATCCGACGGTTGGCTTTAATCCCACTAAATTGTTTTGGGAAGCGGGATTGATGATGGAGCCGTAGGTTTCTGTTCCGAGAGCTGCAGCAGCTAAATTTGCTGCAATGGCGGCTGCCGATCCGGAACTGGATCCTCCGACGTCAAATGGGCCGTATGGATTTTTTACCTGTCCACCTCGGGAACTGTAACCATTAGGCATCTCACCTGACATGAAATTATACCATTCCGTCATAGATGTTTTACCTAGAATGACTGCACCGGCTTTACGCAATATTTCGATTGCTTTAGCGTCCTCCAAGGCATAATGATTCTGCAACGCAAGGGAACCTGCACTTGTGTGCATTTTATCGGCTGTATCCATATTATCTTTGATCAAAATTGGAATGCCATGGAGTGGTGAACGGATTCCGAATTGCTTTCTTTCAGCATCCAGTGCCTGTGCTATTTGAATGGCGTCCGGATTAACTTCCAGAATAGCGTTAAGATTTTTGTCTCTAAGGGAAATATTTTCTAAATACATTAAGACGAGTTCTTCGGAAGTAATCTTTCCTTCGGTAATTTCTTTCTGGAGATCTACAATTCCTTTTTCATCCAATTGACTTTGTCGGTAATGCTCCAATTTTTGATGATGCAATTTAGTTCCTCCTTTATTGAAAGCTTTTAGTATCACTGACATTAGGAAAAGATTTGCATTTCGTGTTCAGTAAAATCATGTGACTGGATGAAAGTGGAATGGCTCCGATATAATATGAGAAATGAAAATGAATTCCCCGATATAGAAGAGGATATCCAGTTTTATACGTACCTTTTTATTTCAAATAACGATAAATTGTCGTTTTTCCAACGGAAGTCATTTTTTTTATCTCCTCGAACGTGTACTTTCCGCTTCGATACATCATAATTGCTTCATTAATTTTTTCAGGAGATTTGCGCGGCCTGCCCACTTGTGCTCCTTGCTCCCGTGCTTTCAACAAACCCGTTTTTGTACTTTGGCTGATAGCTTTTTTTTGAAAATCAGCTAACAACTCGGTGGTCTCCATAAACGAAAGAGGTGTGTCTACCTCAGTATCAAGGCCATCCTCAAGTGATAGTAAACTTATTCTCTGCTGGTCAAGTTTCTTTAAAATTTCCATTAACTGAAGAAGAGAATCAGCTAGTACCTGCAGTCTAACCACAACAATTTTATCTCCATCTTTTACATCTTGTAAGGCTTTATACAATAGATATCTTTCACCCGAGGGCACGAATGTTTCTTCGATAATTCGGGTACAATTCATTTGAATCAATGCTTCTGCTTGAATTTCAGCGGCTTCCTCATGAGAAGAAGGTCTTACGTAACCAACCCACATCAAGTTTCCTCCAACTTAAAAATTTAACTCATCATAACACAAAAGATGATTTTTTCCCATAATGGTTACATTTTGGGAACAATGATGCTACACTATTCTCATTGCAGAATCAGCTGGCTCCATATTAAGCAGCCAAATAAAATACACTATTATAAAGGAGAAAGATATGTTAGAAAAAGTCAAAAAAGAATGGTTTTCCAATATTAAAGGAGATGCCTTGGCTGGTTTGGTTGTGGCGCTCGCTTTAATCCCGGAAGCCATCGCATTTTCCATCATCGCGGGTGTTGACCCGATGGTCGGCCTGTATGCTTCGTTCTTAATTGCGGTGATTATTGCATTTGTCGGAGGGCGTCCCGGAATGATTTCCGGCGCGACAGGTGCCATGGCGTTATTGATGGTGCCGCTTGTCCAGGATCACGGGGTGGAGTATTTGCTCGCCGCCACAATTTTAACGGGAGTTATCCAAATTCTCTTCGGTGTATTTAAAGTTGCAAAAGTCATGAAATTTGTGCCCCGTGCCGTAATGATTGGCTTTGTGAACGCTTTGGCCATCTTGATCTTCATGGCACAAGTTCCGCATTTTCTTGGCATCAACAACGTAACGTATATTTTCGTAGCGGTTACTCTTGTCATTGTTTATCTCGTACCGCGCTTTTTCAAAGCGGTGCCGGCACCGTTGATTGCATTAGTGTTTTTAACAGGTGCTGCCATGTTTGGCGGATTCGAGCTTCGGACAGTGGGGGATTTAGGAACTATTACACAATCGCTTCCTTCGTTCCTGATTCCGAATGTGCCATTTACATTTGAAACCTTTATGATTGTCTTGCCGTTTTCATTTGCCTTGGCGATTGTCGGATTATTGGAGTCCTTGCTGACTGCCAATATCGTCGATGATATGACAGGCACCGGAAGCGATAAAAACCGTGAATCAAGAGGCCAGGGGATTGCCAATTTCGTTACCG
>CAZGMW010000108.1:0-5804 GCA_964526895.1 uncultured Planococcus sp.
ATGATCAGGCGCAGCGGTTCGAAGGGAAAGCGATGGAGAGCGGCGTTGAGTATCATTTATTCAAAGATGGGAACCGGCTGAATTATGAGGGCGGACTCTTCTTGAAGTGAATGGTCATGGCTTTCTTCGATAAAAAAAGCTGAGTTATTGCTGTCTTGCCACTATCATACTTATATGTAATAGTTAGGGAATGGATATTTGACAATAAAGAAAATGGGGGGATGACAATGGCTTGGTTTATACGTATTTTGTTTTCAGCAATAGCTGCGGGGGTGGCGACAATCAGCTTTTTGTATGCAATGTATGCAGCCTACACCTTTTATGGAAAGGAAATTGCGCAGTTTCCGTCATCGGAAGTAGGATTGGAGTATGGTGTAATACTTGCCATATATGGGGGATTGGCTGCAATGGTAATTTTTATAATATTATTTATCCTCTTCATGACTTTTTACAAACGGTTGAACATTCTTGGGTTGCTGCTTGGGGCAGGATTCGGATTATGGGTCACCTACTTGGTTCAGTTCTTTCTAGCATGGACTCAACTGGTAGGCGAAGATAATGCCTGGATTTATGAATATCTCTATATTAGCCCTTTCATCTTTATGCTGGTGGGTCTGTTTGTCATTAAGCATGATACAAAGTGGTTTAGTCTGGCAGGAACTGTTGCCGGCGCTGCAGGTGGATTTGTCATTTCTTACGTGGCAGTGATTGCGTATCCCTGGGTGGAAAATACAATGTTGACCAACAGGTATCGTGATGAAATAGAAATTACAGTCTTGTGGTTTGGTGTGTTGCTTTTCGCGTTGATCGGAAACGCAGCCGGTGTAAAATACCGGCGGAAACTGTATGGACACAATGCCCGTCAGGAATCTGCGCTGGAGTAGAGGGCTGGGTGATTGGCGAGTTTGGATGCAGTCAATAAAAATCGCGTACTTGTGTCAGACGAACTTCAGTATGCTCACAACAATTGAATCCCAGTGAAGCTGCCACCGGAAACCATCAAGGTTCCCGGTGGCAGTTTTTTTATTGATCCGGAAATGTAAATAGCTATAATTGTACCCGGCATGAGGAGAAAGTGGAGGGGAACGAAAAAAAGTTGGAGTTTTTATGTGCTAGTCTATATAATTAGCGCATCAACTTATGAATCGAATGGGAAACGAGTGATCACGATATGCCTTTGCAGCGGAGAATTTTTATATATGGAGCTTTGTTTGTCACATTCATCATGATAGCGGCTGGCTTATCGTTTTATTTTACGATTTCGGAAGCCGTTGAAGAACAAATAGGAAAACGGGCGCTGAATATTGCGGTCACGACTGCTGATCGTCCGGATATCCTGCAGGGTTTTGGTGCTGAAGATCCACATGAAGCCCTGCAGCCGATTGCCGATGAAGTCGAAGCGCAAACCGGAGCTGAATATGTCGTAATCGGCAACGCGGAAGGTATACGTTATACCCACCCGGTAGAAGACCGCATCGGACAGAAAATGGTTGGCGATGACAATGAACGGGCAATTTTAAAAGGGGAATCCTATATTTCGGAAGCTGTCGGGTCATTGGGTCCTGCACTGCGGGGAAAAGCGCCGATTGTGGATGAGCAAAATAATGTAATCGGCATCATTTCAGTCGGCTTTTTGAAAACGGATATGACGTTTATATTCATGCAATACGCCGACTCGATCATTGCGATTGTGTTGATTGCCATTGTGCTTGGCGCCATCGCTTCGATGATTCTTTCCAAAAACATTAAGAAAATCCTATTTGGTTTAGAACCTGCTGCTATCGCCAGTCTTTTTACCGAAAGAAACACCTTGATCGAATCGGTGCGGGAAGGCATCATCATGATCAATAAGAGCGGAGAAATCACCATGGCCAATGCGGCGGCTTACGAAGTTTTTTCGTTGCCCAAAGGCAAAAACCTGGTAGGCAAACTGATCGATGACGTCCTGCCCAATACCTTGCTGCCGCAAGTGATGGAAACGGGTGAACAGCAATTCGACCGGCCCATGACCATTCGCGGCAAACAAACCATTGTCAATCGCATTCCGATTGTTATTAACGATGAAATTGCGGGGGCTGTGTCCAGTTTTCGGCTGCAGTCAGACTTGGATGGGTTGCGCAACGAGCTGACTCAAATCAGGCAATACGCCGACTTACTGCGTTCGCAGACGCATGAACATCATAATTTCCTTTACACGATTTCGGGACTGATCCAATTGAATTCACTTGATGAAGCGATGGAACTGATCCATATGGAGACGAGAGAACAGGAGTCGCTCGTCAAGTTTGTTGCCACTCGCTTACAGGATCCGCTGCTGGGCGGCATTGTCATTGGCTTGTTTAACAGGGCACGGGAGCTGAAAGTGAAGTTTCTTCTCGATGAAGAAAGTTATTTGGAAAAGCTTCCAACTTACCTTGAAAAAAGTTTATTTGTCTCCATTATCGGCAATTTGGTAACCAATGCGTTTGAAGCGGTGGAGCATCTGCCTGAGCATGAACGGTTGGTCCGGCTGTTATTTGTGGATAACGGTCATGAAATCCTGATTGAAGTCGAAGATACCGGAAACGGATTAGACCCCGCAGTGCTTGCCACTGTTTTTAAAGAACGCATTTCCACAAAAACGGGCAATGACCGGGGCTATGGTTTAGTCAAAGTTCAAGAAAATGTACATGATTTGCAAGGGGAAATAACGATGGAGAACGGCGATCTTGGTGGCGCTTTGTTTATCGTTTCCATAGCGACTGGAGGAAATGACGATGATTGAAATCCTGATAATAGAAGATGACAAACGAGTGGCGGATATTCATAAACGGTTTATTGAAAAGATTGAAGGGTTTCAAGTTGTGGGCGCGGCCCATAACGGAGCGGAAGCAAAAGACTGGATCCAGCTGTTGAAACCGCAGCTGATCCTGCTCGATGTGTTCCTGCCGGACATGAAAGGCACGGATCTTTTGCCTTACATTAAGCTGGAAAGCCCCGAATCCGATATCATCTTTATCACCGCCGCTTCTGAAACGGCTGTTGTCAAAAAAGCTTTCAGAGCGGGGGTAACAGATTATATGCTCAAACCGCTGACATTTGACCGTTTTAAGGAAAGCCTTCTTGCTTATCAGTCGAAAAGAGTTTTCCTGGAAAAATCAGGATCTTTAAATGAGCGGTCGATCGAACAATTATGGAATAAAAGCAAGGAGACGGTTAGCGAACAATTGCTTCCGCCTAAAGGAATTGACCGAAGTACGATGGAAAAGATAAAAGAAACACTGAATGATTCAGTAAGCGGCATCACTGCGGAAGAGATGGGGCTGGCCTGCGGAATGAGCCGCTCAACCGCCCGGCGTTATTTGGAGCACCTGACCGCTGACCAAGCCGCTCGAGTGGAATTGCTGTATGGCACGATTGGCCGGCCTGAAAGACGTTACTTCCCGATTTCGTGAACTTTATGAACTTTATCCACCTTATGACGAAAAACATCGAGTTTTGCCCCTATTCTGATAAGTTGAAGACAGCGCTGAAAGCGCTGTCTTTTTATTATCAAAAAAGGGGATGAATCATATGTTGAAAAAATGGATGTCTGTTTCTCTTGCCGGAATTTTAGCCATAGGTCTTGCTGCTTGCTCTTCTGAAGAAGGTTCACAAGCGAATGAAACGGCGGCAGCCGATTACCCTGAACGGGGAATAACCATTGTAGCCCCTTCTGGAGCTGGTGGCGGTTGGGATTTAACGGCACGTGCAATTGCCAAAACGATGAATAATACAGGCTTGGTCGAAGAATCGATTATGGTCGAAAACAAACCAGGCGGCGGCGGAGCTGTTTACATGGCGGAATACGCGACAAAAGAAGTCGATAATGATCATATGCTTCTGGTAAAGTCTCCACCAATCCTGATCAATAACAACAAAGCTGAAGGAAACAGCCCATTCGGCTATAAAGATACAACACCACTTGCACAGTTGACACGCGATTACGGTGCGATTGTGGTTCGCGCGGATTCTGAATTCCAGACATTGACGGATGTACTTGATGCGATAAAAGCCGACCCGACAGCAGTAACGCTTGCAGGTGGTTCTGCACCGGGTTCGATGGATCACTTAGTGGGCATTTTGCCGGCATTTGAATACGGCATCGATCCGAAATCCGTAAAATACGTTTCGTATGACGGCGGTGGCGAAGCGGTTGCTGCCTTGCTTGGAGACAACGCGGATGTCATCGCAACAGATGCATCGACAATTGGTGAATACATGAAGTCAGGCGATGTCCGGGTTCTGGCGGTAAGCTCTCCTGAACGCCTGGAAGGGGAACTCAGCGAAATCCCGACATTCAAAGAAGAAGGAATCGACACTGAGTTTACTATCTGGCGCGGCCTTTTCGGTCCGAAAAACATGTCAGATACTGCTTATAGCTACTGGCAGGAAAAATTGGAAGAAATGTCCAACAGTGAAGAATGGAAAGCAGAACTTGAGAAAAACGGTTGGCAAAGTGAATATAAAAACGGCGAAGATTTTGAAGAGTATTTGAAAAACCAGGAACAACTGATTGTTGAACTTTTGACAGCGCTTGAAATGCAAAAATAAGCAGAAAAACGGCTTCGGCCGTTTTCTGTTTTAAAAGGAGTGAACGGCTATGAGTAAAACCTTTGATCGATCAGCTGGCATTATCTTTTTATTGGTCGGCCTTTTATTTGTCATAGAGAGCCAGCGGATATCCGAGAGTTCTTATGGTTCTGCAGTGGGACCGGACATTTTTCCAATCGGCCTCGGCTCAATATTGATTCTTTTAAGTGCCCGGCTTCTATATGAAACATTCCGATACGGAGCAGCGGCGAAAAACGAAGATGCGGTAAAATACAAAAAGTTTTTCATCATTTTCATCAGTGCTGTTTTATATGCAGCCCTTTTAGAGCCGCTTGGCTATGTGATTACAACTTTCTTATTTTTAGTCATTTCATTTCAGACGATGGAACGCGGAAAATGGCTTCAAACATTGGTCATTGCCACTGCCTTTTCGTTTGGCGTTTACTATTTGTTTGCCGAGTTTCTCGGCGGGTCACTACCGGGATTCCCTGAATTTTAATACGAAAGGCGGATGGCAATGGATACATTACAATTTCTAATGGATGGCTTCAGCATCGCCTTCCAATGGCAAAACATTCTCTTTGCCTTCGTCGGTGTGCTGATCGGAACCGCGGTCGGCGTATTGCCGGGCATCGGGCCAATGAGCGGTGTCGCCCTTCTGATTCCAGTAACGGCGACCATCACTTCGGGCATGCCGACAGAAGCTGCTGCTGCAAGTTCCATCATCCTATTGGCTGGCGTTTACTACGGAGCCATGTACGGCGGCTCGACAACTTCTATTCTTTTGAACACGCCCGGCGAATCGTCTTCTGTTGTGACCACACTTGATGGCTACCAGATGGCGCGGCAAGGACGCGCTGGAGCTGCTTTGTCGATTGCAGCAATCGGATCATTTGCCGCCGGGATCGTCTCTTTGATCGGTCTCGTCTTATTGGCGGAACCGCTGTCCAATGTGGCACTTCAATTCGGTCCGGCTGAATACTTCTCACTTATGCTGCTCGGTCTTGCTGCTGTAAGCGGATTGGCCGGGAAATCCATGACGAAAGCATTGATGATGACAGTGTTCGGATTGATGCTCGGCACAATCGGTATCGATGCGGTGTCAGGAATTGCGCGCTTTACTTACGATTTACCCATCTTGTATTCCGGTCTTGAATTTTTGACGATTGCCGTCGGACTGTTTGCACTGGGTGAGGTTTTTAAAACCATTTTAGAGCGTGAACACGAAGACG
>CAZGMW010000109.1:0-5782 GCA_964526895.1 uncultured Planococcus sp.
TTCCTGCAGCGGAAGATCACGGGTGATTTCGAAAGCCATCAATGTTGATATTTCATCCACCAATTCACGGAACTCTTTTGTCCCCGTCGATTTGTCACGGATGTACGTCAGTTTATGCTGAATCAGCGGGTGATCAAAAACATATACTTTTCCCACGGCGTATCTCTCCTTTTTCCACATTATCTTCCATAGTATAACAGAAATTGATAGGCTCGGAACTCTTCGTGGAGCATTGTGATTTTTCTGTTTCTTTCAACTTTCATGAAAAAATGGCGGATGCTCATTCGATTTTACGAAATAAAAAAAAACCGGAGCATTTGCTCCGGTTTACAAAAGGTTTGCGTCTTCAAGCGGCATCGGCCGGTAAAAATAATAGCCTTGCCCGATATGGCATCCCAGATCCAGCAGCAGCTGTTTCTGTTCTTCGGTTTCAACACCTTCCGCCACAGCGGTCATGTTCAAGTTTTCAGCCAGTTGGATGATGGTCCGGACAATTGCCAGCGTATCGGTTTCGTGCATTTTCGAAATAAACGACCGGTCGATTTTGATTTCACTGACCGGAAGCTTTTGCAGATAACTTAAAGAAGAATAGCCGGTGCCAAAATCATCCACCGAAGTTGTGAAGCCGTATTTCGTCAATTGCTTGAAAATTTTCCTTGCAGCTTCAATATCGACGAAACCGAGACGCTCTGTAATTTCAAGTTGAATCAGGCGGCGATCGATATTGTATTTCGATGTCATGTCCACAAGATTCGGGACGAACGAATGATGGAAGAAATGATCAGCGGAAATATTGACCGCAACCTGCAGCAAATCGTGTCTATGTTCCTGCCGAGTTTTCAGCCATTCCATCACTTGTTTCAATACGTGCTGTTCGAGAATTCGGATCTTGCCATTCTTTTCAGCCGCTGGAATGAATACATCCGGAGCAATATTGCCCAGTTCCGGTGAATTCCAGCGTGCCAGAGCTTCGAAACTTAAAATCTTACCGGTTCGCATATCCACTTTCGGCTGCAAATGCACTTTAATCTCTTCACGGCGAAGCGCTGCAGTCAGTTCGTTCGCTATCCGCAGGTTTCTCATCATGTATTCGTCATGCTCGTTTTCGTAATAGCAGATGGATTCGCCTGCACGCAGTTTCGCTTTTGATAAAGCACTGTCCGCGTAACGGATAAGTTCCTCCACATCCTGCTGCATTGCCGTGACGATTGAAACGCCTGTTTTTAGAGATAAAAATAATTCCATATCCCGGACAGTGATCGGTTCAGCCAACAACTTACCAATTTCTTCCAAATATTCTGGAATTCGATCCAATGGCATCAGCCGGACCAACCCTAAAGTGGAATCAGAAAACCGGGCAATCAATGTTTCTCGGGATGAAGTCGCCATATTAAAACGCTTACCAATTTCCTGGATCAGTTGATCTCCCGCACGATGCCCATATTGATCTACGACTTTGACATACTCATCGACCGACAGAAAAGCGACTAGCCCTTCTTTGTTTTCTTCAAGTAAAGAGGCCAACTCAATCATGAAGTAATTCCGGTTGCGAAGTCCGGTCGTCCGGTCGGTATATGCAAGCTTCAACATTTCTTCCTGTTGGCGTGAATATTTGACCGTGAGGGAAATCGTCGGTGCAATTCTTTCCAAGAAATTATAATCTTTTTCGTCTGGCACAGTTTTTGATGGAAAATAGATTCCAAGAGTACCGATGGCGTTACCATCTTTATCAAGAAAAGGTACAGACCAGCTGGATTTCAAACCATATTTCACAGCTAAATCACGGTATTCCGTCCACAACTCATCTTCGAGCATATCTTCGACAATCACCGAGTCGCCCAGATGGTAGGCTGCGCCGCAAGAACCGACATTTGGTCTCGCTTCCATTCCATCAATGAAATCGCGGAAACCTTTTGGCATCGATTTGCCGGCTACATCCCTGAACCGGCCTTCATCATCGATAAACAAGATGGTGCATGTCGTGCCGTCTTTGAAAAATGATTCAATGATCTGGCATACATTCTCCAGCAAGGAACTGAGCATATAGCCTTTTTCAATACCGGTATAAGCTTCCTGCTGAAGTTGGATCAACGCCTCTTCCCTTTTGCGGTCGTTGATATTTTTCATCAGCATAAGGGTGTATCTGTGTTTTCCGCCATCCATACTGACTGGCTGAATCGTAATTTCATTCCAGAAAGGGTTTTGATTTTTATGATAGTTGATGATTTCAAAAGTTTCTGCCTGCTCGGACACTATACATTTACGAATTTTTCCGCTGATTGATTTATCTGTTTTTTCTCCATGCAGAAATCTCCCGTTTCTTCCGAGGACATCGGTTTCGGAATATCCGGTCATGTCATAAAACGCCTGATTGGCATAGAGAATCGGTTGGTCATCCAGCTCTGAATTGATGACCACAAAGCCTGTCTGGAATTCAACGCCCAATCGGCTGAGCCAATCAACGATTATGTATTTTTCTTTTTCTATTTTACTGTTTTGCATCCGGCACCCCTTCTTTCATTATCTATGGGGAAAAAAATGCAGCTGACTGCCTTTGGAGGACAGCCGCTGCATTCCCTTATTTATATAACGGGAAGCTGGCTGTCAATTTAGCTGTACGTGCAGCCGCTTCTTTCTTCGTTGTTTCATCTTCAGGATTTTTCAAAAGCATGGCGATGATCGATGCAATCTCCTTCATTTCGGTTTCTTTAAAGCCACGGGATGTCACAGCTGGTGTTCCCAGACGGATGCCTGATGTCACAAAAGGACTTTCCGGATCGAATGGAATCGTATTTTTATTTGTTGTAATGCCGACTTCGTCAAGGACTTTCTCGGCTACTTTGCCTGTCAGGTTCAATGAACGGAGATCGATCAGCATCAAGTGGTTGTCAGTACCTTTGGATACGATGTCAACGCCTTCTGCCATCAGACCTTCTGCCAATGCATCTGCATTTTTTACGACTTGCCCGATGTAATCTTTATATTCAGGCTGTTGCGCTTCACCAAATGCCACTGCTTTTGAAGCGATTACATGCATAAGCGGGCCGCCTTGAATTCCAGGGAAAATCGTTTTGTCGATTTTTTTCGCAAATTCCTCTTTGCAGAGAATCAGACCGCCACGAGGGCCGCGTAAAGTTTTATGCGTAGTTGATGTGACAAAATGCGCATGGGGAACAGGATTCGGATGGTGTCCTGTTGCCACAAGACCGGCGATATGCGCCATGTCGACCATCAGGTATGCACCGACTTCATCAGCGATTTCGCGGAATTTCTCAAAATCAAGCTTACGTGAATAAGCGCTCGCACCCGCTACAATCATTTTCGGTTTATGTTCCAGCGCAGCTTCACGCACTTTATCATAATCGATCAATTGAGTTTCTTCATCTACACCGTATTCCTGGAAATCGTATTGCATGCCGCTGAAGTTCACTTTGCTGCCGTGCGTCAAATGGCCGCCGTGATTCAGGTTCATGCCCAGAATTGTATCGCCTTTTTCAAGTACCGCAGTATAAACGGCCATATTCGCCTGCGAACCGGAATGCGGTTGAACATTGGCATGGTCTGCGCCGAAAATTTCCTTCAGACGGTCTCTCGCAATGTTTTCCACTACATCCACAAATTCACAACCACCGTAATAGCGTTTGCCTGGATAGCCCTCTGCGTATTTATTCGTCAACACAGAACCTTGTGCGTCCATAACAGCCTGCGATACAAAGTTTTCCGATGCTATCAATTCGATATTCGCTTCCTGACGCTCTTTTTCAGCGTTCATCGCTTCATATACTGCCTGATCTTGTGATTTAATCAATTCCATCCTGATTTCCCTCCTGTAATTGAACAAACTCACGATTATAGCTGGCACGTTCCCCGCCAATCAATTTCGGGCGGGTTGTAGCTGCAGAAACAATCGCATCTCCTATCAGTTTAACAGATGTGCGGACCGGAACCGCCACTCTTTTTAAATGCATTCCAATCATGGTCTGGCCGATATCAATCCCGGCATGGGCTTTGATTTCCTCTACCACAACGGGATCATTCATGGCGCTGTATGCATAAGCGCTCATTGACCCGCCGGCCTTGGCTACAGGGATGACCGATACCGGTTCCCATCCATATTTTTCAGCCGCATGCCGTTCAATCGTCAGTGCCCGGTTAATATGTTCGCAACCCTGGAAAGCCAAAAAGATCTTATGGCGTTCCGCAAATTTCTGTAATGGTTCATACAAACTTTCTGCAATATCCAAACCGCCTCCGGTGCCGATATGCTGTCCAAGCACTTCTGACGTGGAACAGCCGACAACAAAAACCTGGCCTTTTCTGAAATTAATTTCCCGCTCCAGTTCACCTAAAGTTTCCTCCAGCTGCAATTGCCATAAAGTTTGCATGTTGACCACTCCTTATTTTTCTAAGTCTGTGATTTTCTGAATCCGTTTTTCATGGCGTCCACCTTCAAATTCTTCAGTCAGCCAAGTTCTTGCAATTTCACGCGCAAGGCCTGCTCCGACCACGCGTTCACCCATTGCCAGGATATTTGAATTGTTATGTCCTCTGGTCGCTTTCGCGCTGAAAACATCATGCACCAGCGCACAGCGGATTCCTTTTATTTTATTGGCTGCAATCGACATGCCGATGCCGGTTCCGCAAATCAGAATTCCGCGATCCGCTTCCCCTTTGATCACTGCATCCGCAACCGGAGTGGCGTAATCAGGATAATCGACAGAATCATCGGTATGGGGACCATAATCTTTATATTCAATGCCCATCTCATTTAATAGATTAACCATCTCCTTGCGAAGATTATTGCCGCCGTGGTCTGAAGAAATTGCGATTTTCATGTAAAGCCCTCTTTTCTGTTCTGTTAGTGTAAAAAGCGGTCTTTCACTTTTCCACTTTGGTTTCATTTTAACATCTTTATATGAAAAAACATATAAACGGGAAGCTTTATCGATTTTGAAGGTTGGGAAAATCGATGTTGCGGAATGAAATGACTTTTTTACAGCTTAATTGAAGCTGCAATTCGCTCTCTTTTTTCCCATCCACAAAGCAATTCTGCCCAAAAGAAAAACCATCCGTAAATTTACGGATGGTTAGATCTTATACTCTATTTCTTCTGCATCAGTTTTTCTTCGAGCCTGCCGATCAGCTCCTGCAATTCGCTGAAAGTCTGCTGATAGACCGAATAGGAACCGCCATATGGATCGCTGACATCTTCCGCAGATCCTGTCACGTATTCCTTCAGTGTAAATAACTTAGATGAAACTTGGGCATGCTGCTGTCGAATAAGCTGTTTATGCGAAAGCGTCATGGTCAAAATGACATCCGCCCATTCCAGTTCTTCCGTTGAAAGAGGCCGTGAAATATGGTCGAATTCAATCCCCTGTTCTTCAAGAACAGCAGCCGCATTCGGCGATATCGGCGAACTGCCTGCAAAAACGCCTGCAGAACGCACTTCAATTCCTTCTATTTCTTTCGATGCCAAAATGGCTTCTGCCATCGGACTTCTGCAAGTATTGCCTGTGCATACAAAAACAATTCTCATCCTGTCACCCGCTTTACGAGATTTTTCAGCTGAACCATTTATGGTCAGCAGCTTTTTCCAGACGGTTCATCATGAAATCATTATCGTCACGTTCACACGGTACGCCTGCCAAAATCAGATCAGCATCCGTCATGTCACATTGACGCAAACTGCTGTACAGCGTTTCCGGGCTTAATGGGAAGTGATAATCTGCTCCGGTATATTCTGTGCTGCTCAAAACTGCGATTTTCTTACCTTTTCCTT
>CAZGMW010000110.1:0-5757 GCA_964526895.1 uncultured Planococcus sp.
ACAGATACAGATGCATATGAACTGCAGAAAATCATAAAATTGCATGTCATTTTTGATAATGAACCTTCCAACGTATATGAATATGAAGTTGCTGAAGAGTCTATAGAACAGCTTAGGTTTTGGAAGTTGCTGAAAACGGATACGGAGTTTGAGCATCTTGAGTGATGGGCAGGCTTTAATTTAACTCATCTTACTTTCAGTAAAGAGTTTGATTCTTCGGCTGCTTTATTTTTGGGGTAAATCTTGTTTACTCTCAACTCCGGTCCGTTTACTCCTAACTTCTATCGATTTACTCCCAACTTTGCCCGGTTTACTCCCAACTTTGCCTTTTTTACTCCCAACTAGCTAAATATCCAATTCGACACTTGCAAAAGTACAGTTAACACCGCTACTTCAATGATCATATGCCGAGTAAACATCCACTTTCCCTCTTCACTCTCAAAAAAGGCTTTTACCACGACGAAAATTACTGCAATACAAAAAGTTCCAAAAAGAATCCCCCAATTAAAATCCATCACGTTTCCTGCTTTCGAATAATATTCTTCTGCTTGTTATTTTAAAATTCCCAGCTGACTTATTGAATCGCGTTATATGATGCAGAATCTATAAGCATAACGATCAACAAACTCATGACATATGAATTCAATATAAATAGAAACAAGCCAAACCCTTTAAATTCCCACGTCCTGCTCTTAACTATACAGACCAGTTCAATCGTCATTAATATCGGCAATACAATATAAAATAAAATGAACATCCAATATCACATCTCTTTCTAACATCTAAGATTTATCCTCTTACCTCCTGTTTCTTTACCAACAACATCTAAATGAATATTAATATAACCACTCATATATTTGCTTCCCCTCTATCAATTCAGCGGACCCGTTACCCCTAAAACTTCACCGGTCACAGCATCCATTATTACTGTGGGAATTACATCTTCATAACTTATCGTCACTTCCCATTGCTGCTGATTAAATAGCCCTTTCAGAAATCCCTCCTGCTGACGCAAAGTCAGCGATATGTTCTCTACTGGTATCGCATTTAATTCAACTTGGATCGGTTGGATATCAAATTCAGATTCGGAAGAATGATTTTTCAGATGTTCGTATGCGTGGACAATAGCTTCTTCCGTACTGACGATTGGTTTTTGATGGTGGTAAAGAGCAACAATGACCGTAGCTATCAATAAAATAGAAACTATTTTTCTCAACTGAATCGCCCCTTTCAGGCAATAAATCGTAATTTATTGAAAGTTCAATTTATTATACTTCATCCTTCTAAAATTTGGTATATTTGGAATAGAGAAAAAATACCAAATTCCATCGGGAGGCGATTCCATGAACCAATCAATCGAATGCCGGAAGTTGACGAAAGCTTTTCAAGGTGACGGAGTGGAGACTTATGCATTGAAAGACATTAACGTAACGTTAGAGAAAGGTGATTTTATTTCCATTATTGGTCCATCCGGATCCGGTAAATCGACGCTTCTCAGCATTATTGGCACATTGGATGAACCGACTTCCGGGGAATTATTGCACGAAGAGCAGGCTGTTCATAAGCTCAACAACCGGCAGCTGGCAGATTTCCGCTTTGAAAATATCGGCTTCATTTTCCAACAGTTTCACCTGATCCCGACGTTGACGGCGGCAGAAAATATCATGGCGCCTTTATTCGGACGCAAAGTCAGTTATGACAAAAAGCAGCGGGCACAGGATTTGCTCAGAATGGTCGGATTGCAGGATAAAGCAAATTCGCTTCCTTCGCAGCTTTCCGGCGGGCAACAGCAACGCATTGCCATCGCCCGCGCGCTTGTGCATGAACCGAAATGGCTGCTGGCGGATGAGCCGACCGGCAACCTCGATTCAGAAACCGGCGAAGTGATTTTTCAGTTGCTGCAGACGCTGAATAAAGAGAAAGGATGCGGCGTCCTTTTCGTTACGCATGACCCCACACTTGCCGACCGTGCCAATCGCAAAATCGAAATGCGCGACGGAGAAATCATAGCGGATACGCAGGTAAGGCAGTATGCTTAAATTCATCTGGAATTCCTGGTGGCGCAATAAAGAACGCTTTATTCTTCTGCTGGTCGGCGTTTTGATCTTGAGTACAGGACTAAGTTATTTAGTCGGCATTACCCAGGCCAATAACGGGACTGTTGTGGAAGAGCTGCAAAAGAGATGGAAGTCTTCTTATCATATTGTTGTGCGTCCGGAAGGCAGCCGCAGTGTCACAGAGGAATTGAATCTGCTCGAACCCAATTATTTAAGCGGACTGGAAGGTGGAATTTCGCTAGAACAGTATGAACAGATTAAAACGATGGCGGATGTGGAGATCGCTGCGCCGATTGCGATGATAGGCTCCAATACGAATTATGTGGAACTGGAAGATCCGGGTATCACTGAACCAGGCATCTACCGGATGATCATGCTCGAAGAAACAAATACAGGAGCCGGAATACAGGTGGATGAAACGTCTACTTACGTTACTGCCGGAGGTTGGAAACCGGGTGGCGCTGGCACTTCCGCCATCAGTTATGGCATTTCACCAGGCATTCCGATTTTATCTTATGGAACTTCCATCATGATCGCCGGCATTGATCCGGAAGCGGAGGCTGCCATGGCTGGCTTGGATGAAGCCATTGTTGTCAGTGATTTCAGCCGTTATTTCAATGAAAGCGATGTTTCTGCTCCGACCGGTGACGTGTTTGGAGAAGTAACGGAATATAAAGTTCCGGCGCTTATCAGCAATCAGGACTTTGTAGATGCCAAACTCACTTATAGCTTCGAAAAGTTGGATATCGCGTTCGATACAGACCAGCAGGCAATCGCCGAGGATATCCTGGCAAAAGGCGGCGAGGAATATCTCGATGAATTTGAAGGAACTCCGGTAAAAGAATTCACTTACCAAACAACGGAAGTTCACGAAAAATTGATCCAAAAGATTTTAAATCCCTATTTTGAGGGAATTCGCACAGTGCCGGATCAAGCCTGGATTGCTGCAAAGCCTTCCATCGTAAAATATTCACCTGTCACCAGCCCTTTTCCTGAGCGCTGGCCTTATACCTACGAAGTGGAACCCTTTGAGCTTCCGGAAGATTCACTGTGGGCAACAAAACATATGTATCGCCAGGTCAATCCATATAGCTACGACAGCTCAAAATGGCCAAAATTACGATTGGATTTTGTCGGCGTATTCGATCCGCAAAAGTTGAAAATTTCCAAAGATCCGCTGACAGAATTGCCGATGGAAACCTATTTCCCGGCAAAAGCGCAGTGGGTGATGGATTCGAAAAACAATGCAATCAACCCGCCTGCTGAAATGAAGCCGACAAACGACGATTATGGTTTTTTGACAAAGCCGCCGCTAGTGCTGACGACACTTGAAGCAGCTGCGCAGGTTTTAGGCGATACGCCCATTTCCGCCATCCGGGTAAATGTAAAAGGCGTCGAGCTGATGGATGAAGAAAGTGAAGTTTTATTGCAGAAAGTAGCTGCAGAAATTGAGCAGAAAACCGGTCTGATCACGGATATCACACTTGGTTCTTCTCCGCAGCTTGCATTGACCCACCTCCCTGGGCTCGATGGAGAAGAAGCGCTTGGTTGGGTGCAGCAGCCGTGGATCAAAATCGGTTCATCCATTTCCATTTTCAAAGAAGCGAAAATCGGCATGAGCGGCGTCATAGCCAGCGTTATTTTGGTGGCCATCGTCTATGTGTTCGCTTCCAGCATCATCATGCTGTTCGCGCGCAAAAAGGAATTTGCGGTGCTATTGGCGCTTGGATGGCGCCCTTCCCAATTATCCAAATTGCTGTTCGTGGAAGCGACAATCCTCGGCGGACTCGTCGCCTTGATCAGCTGGTTTATTCTCGGTGCATTTTTCGTGTCAGGCAGTGTCGACACATCGGCTTTCCGCGTATTTCTAATTGGCGTAAGCGGGCTGGCTATATATTGGCTTGGTTCGCTGATTCCTATTGCTTTGATACGCCGAATAAAACCATTTGAATCCATGCGTTCCGGTGAAGTTTCACACCGCGCGAAGCGAATCGTCCGGTCGGAATCCGTTATCGGCATGAGTTTCAACAATTTGTTCTCGCAATGGCAGCGCAGCATCCTATCTGTCTTCGCCATTGCCGTTCCAACCAGCCTTTTTATCTTCTTTCTATTCGTGACGTTTCGCCTGAAAGGGGTGCTTTATGCGACGTGGCTCGGTGAATTCGTCGCACTCGAAGTCGGCACGATGCATTATGTGGCGATGGGGGTCGCTTTATTGATTGCCATATTAACGACGACCGAAATCATGTGGCAGAATGTATCGGAACGCCAGGCGCAGATTGCCGTCCTGAAAGCGACCGGCTGGCAGAATAACAATGTCCGCTTTCTCGTTTTATGGGAAGGCATCCTGACCGGCCTATTGGCAGGCATCATCGGAATGGCGATTTCACTCGTGATCATCTATTCTATGTACGGCCAGCTGCCGACAGAGGAATTCGGATTCCTGTCGCTGACGTTATTGATCCCAATTGTCACAGGAGTGCTGGGTGCTTTGCTGCCAGCTCAAAAAGCGGCTCGCATCCTGCCCTATCAAGCAATCAATGGCACGTTACACAACTCGAAAAAAGTGGAGAAACAATTCAAGTGGGCGCTTGGTACGGCTGGCGCAACATTAGTCGTCGGCATCTTCTCACTGTTTCTGTTCACCTTGCCGGAAATTAATAATGAACCAAGCGGCAACGTTTCCGAAACAGCAACAACAGGCACCGAAGGCGAGTTATTGGCGGATGTTCCTGAGAAAGTTGAGCCGGAAGAAAGCGAACTTGTGGAAGCTGGCACGGCGACCACTACCGGCGAGATCGCCAAACTTCAGGAAATTGCTTATCGTTCGTATACATTAGGTGACGGAACTGACGATACGGCAGAGTTCAGATTAGGTGATTTGGTCGAGACTCCAGCTGGTGTTCAAGTAACGAATGATCAAAATCATTTGATATCCTTCCCGGTGACGCTTGACCGTTCGACTGATACTGATGGTGGATCCACGACCTATAAGCCGCACGGTTTTAAAATGATGGACGATAATGGCACCGAATATCCCGTTGTGAATATGGAAGTGACCGAAGGCGGCGATAAATGGCGGAACAAGTATAAGTTTATGATTCCAAACAAAATGACAGCCATTTTGACTTATGAGCTTCCGAAAGAACTCGACCGCGCTGTCTTTGTGGCGAGCGGCGAATTTTATCCAAGTCCGGTCGTCGTGGAGGTTCCGCTTGAAAATGCGGCAAGCGGCACTGTGATAGACGAATTGAAGAAAAATGCATACCGCACTTTCGATTTAGGGGATGAAAATTTCGAACAAACATTGGAGTTGACGTTCGATCAGCCGGTAGAACCGCCACCAGAAGTTTCGGTCTCCAATCCAAACAATCAATTAATATCCATACCCGTAACACTGGAGATGGACGGCGAAGGAGGATGGTTTACCTACAAACCACATGGTTTCAGATTAGTGGACCAATCCGGCAATGAGTATTCGAGCACCCATATGGAAATAACAGAAAAGGGAAATTGGAAAGGGAAATATAAATTCATCACCCCCAGTAAAACAAGCGTTATCTTAACCTATGAATTGCCGAAGGATGTTGAACAAGTTGTACTTACAGCGTCGAATGCCATACTTCCAGGAATGTTGGTCGTGGATATTCCTCTTGCAGGATCAGATGCTGAAAACAAGGGTACTTCAGCTGGTGCCAGC
>CAZGMW010000111.1:0-5752 GCA_964526895.1 uncultured Planococcus sp.
AATGACTCTTTTTTGCTTTTATAAACCACATACCCATCAGAGATAAGAGATACCCATGAAAAATTATCCATAAAAATTTATAGGAGATATTGTGGAATCTCAAAAAATACGAAATCCAAAGTACGAAGCAAGTATTGCCGCAGCTTATTAGTTGGAGCGATTCCAAATTTCATTTTTATTCGATCTATAAGAGTCAAAAATGATTTTTCGCCATTTGGAACAGTTCCGTATTCGGTGGTATTCTTAATGGAAAAAGGAGGCGTTACCATGTATTTTAAAACTCAACCCCCTATCATTCTGGCGTCACAGTCGCCCCGCAGAAAAGAGTTACTGGAGATGCTCGGAGTAGATTTTCGTGTGATTCCAAGCAAAAAGGAAGAGCCGAAGCCTGCCGAATTTCAGAATGCCATCAGCTATGTGATCAATTGCGCCGATGTAAAAGCATCAGATGTAATGAAAAAACAACCGGATGCGCTGGTGATCGGTTCGGATACCATCGTTGTGTGTGATGGAGAGATCCTGTTGAAACCGGAAAACAAGGAACAAGCGATGGATTATCTCCGGAAACTTTCCGGACGCAGCCATGAAGTGATCACAGCTGTCTCAGTCAAGTTAGGGAATAGTGAAATTTCTTTTCATGAACAAACGGAAGTGACTTTTTTCGATTTGCCGGAGAATTGGATTGAAGCTTATACAAATACGGATGACCCCTATGACAAGGCGGGTGCGTATGGCATCCAAACTTTATCGGGTCTGTTCGTCAAAAAAATCGACGGAGATTACAACACAGTGGTCGGGTTGCCGGTTGCTCGTTTGGCACAGAAACTTGCAGGCGCCGGTTGGATCAGCCTGGCGGGGAGCCGTGTCGGATGCTGAAGGAACAATCACTGATGATCCGCGATGTACATACTGCCGACCGCCCGCGTGAACGGCTGATCAATCAAGGGGCGACGAGTCTGTCGAATCAGGAACTTATTGCCATCATGTTGCGCACCGGCACAAGGCAGGAGTCTGTCCTGCATCTGGCGAACCGTGTGCTCCACCATTTTGAACAAATACAGCAATTGAAAGACGCGAGCATCGAAGAACTCACATCAATCAACGGCATCGGCCAGGCGAAGGCTGTGCAATTGATGGCTGCCGTTGAACTTGGCCGGCGTTTGTCCTCCAAACAGACGGACGGAAAATTCACCATTCGTTCCCCAAAAGATGCCGCCTCGTTTTTGATGGCGGATATGACTTCACTCAAACAAGAACATTTCGTTGTATTATTTCTGAATATCAAAAATCAGGTTATGCACCGCCAAACAATTTTTGTCGGAAGTTTGAACGCCAGCATTGTTCACCCGCGTGAAATTTTCCGGGAAGCAGTGCGCCGGTCAGCCGCGTCAATCGTCTGCGCGCACAACCACCCGTCCGGCAATCCGGCGCCGTCACCCGAGGACATTGCCGTGACGAAACGGTTGATGGAAGCGGGAAGCATTGTCGGCATTGAGCTTTTGGATCACATCATCATAGGTGACCATCAATTCATTTCATTAAATGAAAAGGGATATATGTAGCACTGTTACTTTCTTTACTTTTCAGCTATAATGAGTAGTATTGTGTAAACTCTATGGCTTATTGGCATATAAAGAAGGGAAGAATTCACGTGTTTGGAATGGGATCAAAAGATGTAGGAATCGACTTAGGAACTGCTAACACATTAGTATTTATTAAAAATAAAGGGATTGTTCTCAGAGAACCATCCGTTGTCGCAAAAAATACACAAACTGGTGAAATTGTCGCTGTCGGAAATGACGCGCGTAATATGATCGGCCGTACACCTGGCTCAATCGTGGCTATCCGTCCGATGCGTGATGGCGTAATCGCGGATTATGATACAACAACTGCAATGATCCAATATTATATGAAAGAAGCTATGAAAAAAGTTGGAGGATCGATGAAAAAGCCGAATGTCATGATTTGTGTTCCTTTTGGAATCACATCAGTGGAACAGCGCGCGATCATCGATGCATCCCGCCAGGCGGGTGCTCGTGAAGCATTCACGATCGAAGAGCCATTTGCAGCTGCAATCGGCGCAAGTCTTCCGGTTTGGGAACCAATGGGCTCAATGGTCGTCGACATAGGTGGAGGAACAACGGAAGTTGCGGTCATTTCACTTGGCGGCATCGTAACGAGTGAATCCATCCGTGTTGCCGGGGATGCGATGGACCAGGCAATCACACAATATATCCGTAAAACATATAACCTGACGATCGGCGAACGCACATCCGAAGCCATTAAAATGGAAATCGGCGCTGCACGGGTAACAACACCGGAAGAAAAAGCTGTCAAAATGGATATCCGCGGCCGTGACTTGTTGACTGGATTGCCGAAGACAATTGAAATTTCTTCTGAAGAAATTGCTGATGCGTTGAAGGAATCCGTTCTTGCCATCGTAGAAGGCGTAAAGAAAACGCTTGAAACGACACCGCCGGAACTATCTGCAGATGTCATGGAACGCGGAATCGTTCTTACAGGCGGCGGAGCTCTGCTGAAAAATCTCGACAAAGTCATTTCGGATGAAACCCAAATGCCTGTCCTGATTGCAGAAAACCCGCTGGATTGCGTAGCTATCGGTACAGGGAAAGCACTTGACAACATTGATCAAATCCGTCGCATGCAATCAACTAAATAAGGAGGATTGCTGCCATGTCTAGGTTCTTTTCGAACAAGCGGCTGATTCTGTTAATGCTCGGGGTTATTCTCCTCGTAGCATTAATATCCTATTCCTTGCGGGATCGCGACAATGTATCATTACCGGAACAAGTCATCAAAGACACTGTCGGCGCCGGGCAATCGTTGTTTGCCGGCCCAGCACATTTTGTCACAGGCATTTTCGATAACGTGGATTCGCTCTTGAATACATTTAAAGAAAATCAACATTTGAAAAGCCGTCTGGAAGAATTTGCAGCAGTGCAGGCGGAAGTCACCGACCTGCGTTCTGAGAATGGTCAATTGAAGGAAATCGTCGGCAAAGAAGCCGACCTGCGAGATTACAACCCGATCCAGGCAACCGTCATAGCGCGGAATCCGGATCAATGGGAAGAAAAAATTATTTTGAACAAAGGCGAAAATGACGGAGTCACAGAAAATATGGCTGTCATGACAGCCCGCGGACTCATCGGTAAAGTTTCAATTGTCACCGCGACCACATCAACAGTCGAATTAATTTCTACTCAGAATCCGAATTACCGGGTTTCGGCGATGGTTATCGGCGGGAAAGAAGGCGTCTTCGGTTTAATCGAAGGCTATGATGCCGAGCGCCAGGAATTATTGTTAAAACGAATTGATGCAGAAGTTGAACTTGAAGTGGGCCAGCAGGTGGTATCAAGCGGTCTCGGTGGAATCTTCCCGAAAGGTTTGATCATCGGCGAAATCACGGAAATCACCATTGATGAATTCGGTCTGACAAAACTGGCTTATGTTAAACCGGCAGCTAATTTCACATTATTGAATCATGTAATGATCGCTGACCGGGAAATGCCTGAAACAAATGGCGAAGACAACGGTGTTGCAACGGAGGAAGAAGAGTCATGATCCGTTATCTTCTGCCGCTGATCGCCTTAGTGCTTTTTTTCCTCGAACCTGTCTTTGGACTTTTTTCCCCGTTGCAGTTTAACGGGGAAAATTATTATATTGTGCCACGATTTTTATTGATGTTTCTGATTTTTGTCACCGTCTATTTTGATGTCAAACATGCGATGTTTTACGGTTTATTTTTCGGCCTCTTGTACGATGTCTTTTTCATTGATATTATTGGATTATATTCGTTTTTGTATCCGATGATGTGTTTGATCGCCGGTTACATCGTCAAGTCCGTTCACCGCAATTTATTCGTTGCAACCCTTCTGACACTGCTCCTCACAGCACTTTTTGAATTCATGCTGTATTTGTTCTTCTCGGTTATTTCGCTGATTGATGTACCGGTGGATTCGTTTCTCACTTTACGTCTGTTACCGACTATGATTGCGAATTCATTGTTCCTGCTGATGCTGGGCTGGGCGTTCAAATCAGTGATTGTTGCGCGTTTGATCGACCGGGAAAACAGCAAAGCTTGATTATGGGACATGCAGAAGCATTGTGTTAGAGATATTCATCTATTATAGGCACTACCAGTATTTACAATTGAAAGCGCAGGTGACGCATTTTTGAAGAATCTTGTCTATATAAGAGGAACGAAAGAAGGCCTTGTACTGCAGCTCGATGACCAGTGCACCTACATGGACATGCTGAACGAACTGAAGGCAAGAGTTTCGGATCCTGCGCTTGATGGCAGCGCCGAAGTGCAGCTCCATCTGGGCTATCGCTATTGCACCGAAGCCCAATATAAAGAAGTCGTCGCGACCATCCAGAACAACTCGCATTTGCGTGTGTCAAAGATGCGGAGTGAAGTGATTTCTGTTGAAGAAAGCAATAAACGGATTCAGGAACGCCAGTCCGAGACGTATGTCGGCATTGTCCGTTCCGGGCAAGTGGTGAAAGCTGATGGAGACCTCGTTGTAGTCGGAGATGTCAATCCGAACGGCCGTGTAGTGGCTGGCGGTAACATCTACGTACTGGGCAGGTTGAAAGGGATCGCCCATGCCGGTGCGAATGGCAACCGTCAGGCTGTCATTGCCGCATCATGGCTGGAAGCGACCCATCTTATGATTGATGATTTGATTGAAACAATGACCGATGAATTAGCGGTATTATCTGAACAACCAGAAATGGAATGCGCGTATTTACATAGCAACGGCCAGAATATCGTTATCGACCGTCTGCAGGAATTGCGGTATATCCGACCGCAAATTTCAACGTTTAAAGGAGGAAGCTAGTGTGGGAGAAGCAATCGTCATAACATCAGGCAAGGGAGGCGTCGGTAAAACGACAACAACCGCCAATCTCGGCACTGCATTGGCTCTTCAAGGGAAAAAAGTTTGCCTGATCGATACCGATATCGGTCTGCGCAACCTTGATGTTATCTTAGGACTCGAAAACCGCATTATCTATGACCTTGTCGATGTACTCGAAGGCCGCTGCAAAGTGCACCAGGCTCTCGTCAAAGACAAGCGCTTTGAAGATATGCTTTATTTATTGCCGGCCGCCCAGACGACCGACAAGAATGCCATCAATCCGGAGCAGATGAAGGAACTCGTAACTGAACTCAAAAAAGATTACGATTTCGTCCTCATCGACTGTCCTGCCGGTATCGAGCAAGGCTATAAAAACGCCGTTGCCGGTGCTGACCGCGCCATCGTCGTCACCACGCCTGAAATTTCAGCTGTGCGCGACGCTGACCGTATCATCGGCCTGCTCGAGCTCGAAGAAAATATCGAGCCGCCGAAACTCATCATCAACCGTATCCGCCAGCATCTGATGAAAGCCGGCGAAGCGCTCGACATCAACGAAATCACGACCCACCTGTCCATCGATCTGCTCGGCATCGTAGCCGATGACGAAAGCGTCATCTCCAGCTCGAACCGCGGCGAACCTGTCGTCATGAATCCAGCAAATCCGGCTGCCATAGGCTACCGCAACATCGCGCGCCGCCTCTTGGGCGAATCCGTGCCGCTGATGACGATGGACAAGCAAAGTACAGGCATGTTCTCGAAGATTAAGGCGATTTTTGCTAAATAAAATAAAGTTTAGTTGATATTTTTGAAATTTAAGCGATTTTAGTTGAATAAAAAAATTCCACTTGAGACCCCCGCATAAAGATGTGGGG
>CAZGMW010000112.1:0-2317 GCA_964526895.1 uncultured Planococcus sp.
GCGTCAGCCGGCGGCAAGTAATACGTTGCGCCTGTTGCTTCAGCGATCCCGCGGCCTCCGGAAATGTGGTCTGCGTGCAAATGCGTATCGAATACGTGCTTGATCTTGGCGCCTTTTTCCTGCGCGAAATCCAAGAAGATATCAGCCATGCGAGTTGCATCGATAATAGCGGCTTCACCGTCTGAGATTGCCATGTAAGAAAGGCATCCTTTTCCGATGCGAACGAATTGATACAATTCTCCGCCATTTTTCAAATCGCCGACTTTCACTGGTTCCAGGTGTTCACTCCAAGCTTTCATGCCACCTTCAAGGTACGCCGCATCGACGCCTTCTTCAGCCAGCATTTCTGCCACCATGACAGAAGATCCTTCTTTCGCGCAAACGACCAGGATGTCTCTGTCTTTTGGAAGTTCTGAAACCACTTCTTCGACTCCGTCCAATAAATCAAAATAAGGTGTATTCAGATATTGAATATTGCCGCCTTCGATTTTCCAGTCGGCGAAAGCGTCGCCGTTACGGACATCAAGGATAAATAAAGGCTCGTTATCTATTACTGTTCGCGCTACTTCTTTTGCTGTCATTGCTTTTACAGTCAATTTGAATACCTCCACCCGTATGTTTTTCGATAAAATTTTTAGATTAAAATGTCAATGTAACGTCTGCGTCTTTTGCGAATTCAAGGAATGTGACTGCTCCGCCAACTTCAATGCCGTCGACAAAAACTTCTTTTTCAAATCCAAAAACGTCCATCGTCATTTGGCAGCCGATAAATTGGACGCCGAGCTCCTGCGCCATTGCAACCAGTTCCGGGATAGCAGGTACATTTGATGATTTGAATCCTTCAGCAATTGCTTCCTTGCCTTCTGGAAGTGCCAATTGGCCATACGTTTCTTTATTGATGAGATTCAACCCTTCGAATGTAAAGAAGATTGCCACTTCGTGATCACTTGCAGCTGCTGCTGTTGCGATATTATATACTTTATAAGCATCGAATTGAGTTCCGTTTGATGCGATGATTGCTGTTTTTCCTGCCATAAAAAATTCCTCCAGTGAAATTGTATTTTAATAGTGCTTACGCGTTGTTTTGCTCCGTTTCGCCGTCCCATTGGGTCATGCCCTCTACTGCATTTTTCACACGAGTGAATCCTTTATCTGCTAAATTCTTTGCAGCGAAATCACTGCGGTTGCCGGTGCGGCAAATGACGATCACTTCTTTTTCAGCATCCAATTCTGCACTGCGGTTCTCCAACTCGCCAAGGGGGATGGAAACTGCCCCTTTGATATGACCAAACGCATATTCCGCCGGTTCACGAACATCAAGTACGATTACATCGTCGCGGTCCATTTGTTCCTTTAATTCAGCGTTTGTCACTGTGTGTGGAAACTGGATCTCTTCTTTTTCTTCTGATTGATCTGCCTTGCGCAAATAATGCTTTAACACGTCGCCTTCTTCAGAAGTGCCAAGGTATTGATTGCCACTGCTTTTCGCCCAGGCTTTCAAGTCGGCGAGTGAACCTTTGTCTGTTGCCTGTACTTCAATGACCTGACCAGGCTCGAGCTCGTTCATTGCTTTCTTCGTTCGGACGATTGGCATCGGGCAGGCAAGCCCTTTTGCATCCAGTAATTTATCAGTTTGTATCATCGATATTCCTCCATTTTACCCCCAGGGGTATATTTATTGATAAAAAAATATAGCTCTTCCTTATTCAGTCGGTCCGTCCCAGTCAATCATGCCGCCGTCCATATTTAGCGCATTGTAGCCATGGTTTTCAAGAATATTTGTAGCCATTCCGCTTCGGCTTCCTGAACGGCATACCATGATGTGTTCCTGTGACTTGTCAATATCCTGCATCCGGAACTCGAGCAGGCCTAAAGGAATATTAACAGCGCCAGGGATTTTACCTGCCTTTACTTCCTCTGTTTCCCGCACATCAATGATGGAAACAGCTTTATTATTTTTCATATACTCCTGTACTTCTTGTGGTGTCATTCGTTTCATCACTTAGTCCTCCTTCAAATTATGGACGGTAGCTTCCCATGCCGCCTCTTACATTAATCACATTAGTAAAACTATTTTTCTTTAGGATTGAAGCTGCTTTGCTGCTTCGCATGCCACTTTGGCAAATAACATACGTTTCTTTGTTTGCGTCGAGTTCGCTTACTCGCCCAGGCAATTCATTCAATGGAATGTTCTTGAAATCCTTGATGCGGTTTGCCTCAAACTCTCCAGGCGTCCGTACATCGATGAACTGTATATTTTTTTTCTTCAATTCGAGCTTTAAATCGTCAGTGGAAATGGATTTCACACCTTTTGCTG
>CAZGMW010000112.1:2327-5745 GCA_964526895.1 uncultured Planococcus sp.
AAAACACGTCTGGAAAAGATGTTCGCCAAAATGATGCCGCGCGGTGCGGACAAGCTTGCCTTATCCAATATGAACATGGCGCGGTAACCGACAAAGACGATTACAACTCCGATTAAAATGATTAACCAAGTATCCATGCTTTCCCTCTTTTCCTTCAGTTAGATGAACAAATTTACATTGCCGTTTTCAGCATCTGCCAGATAAGCGGCTACACCTGCGTAAGTTACATCTTCCAGTAATTCCTCCTGTTTTAATCCGAGAAGATCCATTGTCATCGTACATGCCACAAGTTCAATTTCTTGTTCTTGCGCCATTTCAATCAGCTGGGGCATGGTCATCGCATTATGCTTGTTAATGACTTGTTTAATCATCTTCGGTCCCATTCCGCCCATGTTCATATTAGACAAGCTCATTTTGTCGGCGCCGCGCGGCATCATCTTGGCAAACTGTCTTTCGACGAAAGTTTTCTGCTGGCGGATTGTCTTTCCGTAATGCATTCAATCCCCAGAATGTGTGAAAGATCGTCACTTCGTGATCATAAGCCGCTGCTCCGTTCGCAATAATATAAGCAGCCATCGCCTTATCGTAATCCCCACTGAATAGGATGATGTTTGTTGATTTTTTCTGTTCCAATCAAAATCTCTCCTCTTTTTACCCCCAGGGGTATTTAAATATATAAATAAAAAACTCACCAATTGACACAAAAATACCTGCAGGGGTATATTAACATTCAAAATGAAAGTTCGTCAACCCGAAAGTTTGACGAACTTTCTTAACGGCTTTTCACAAGAAGACTGACTGCATCTTTTACGAGCTGATCTGTGCTTTCCCCTTTTGCGAGACTCTCCCGCACACATTGCTCCAGGTTTTCGCTGACGATTACGCCGATTGCGCGATCCACCGCACTTCTGACAGCGGACAATTGCGTAACCACATCGCGGCAATCGTCATTTTCCTCGACCATACGAAGCACACCTTTAAGCTGGCCTTCAATTCTTTTTAAACGATTTTGGACTTGTTTATCGTATTCCATCTTTTTCTGACCTCCCGAACTTCGACTTGTTCTATAACTGTATTGCGATTGTATACCCCGTCCCGTATGATTTCAAGTGATTGATTTGAACGGGGTATATAAGCACAAAATATTAAATCGATTTGTCGATGCAGCCAATCAATCTTTTCTCAATATCCACCGCAATTTCTTTGATCGAGTCATTTTCAACCATCTGGATTAGCGCGCTTGGCTTCGGCATGCCGATTTTCGTAGTGCCTTTTTCTTCATAGACAACAATTTTACATGGAAGGAAATAGCCAACCATTAAATCTTCCGACAGCACGCGGTTTGCTTCCTGCGGGTTACAGACTTCAAGTATTGTATAAGGTGTACTGAAATCTGTTCCTTTTTCCTGGAGTTTCGCAGTCAAATCAAAATTCCAAAGTACCCCGAATTGCTCATCTTTTAAGTTCGCTTCCAGATCCCGTACCGCTTCATCTCTGCTTTTGCTTGTTTCTACTGTGTAATCAAACATTTTTATTGCTCCTCTCTTTTTTTACCTGCCTTAAGGTATTTAAAGTGCTGTCAACACTTTATACCTCAGGGGGTATGTGTAAAGCAAGAATAATTCTTTTGAATCCGAGAAACAACCATTTCGACTTCCAGCGTAGAAGGGGGAATCCGGCCTCACTCTTCCAACGCTTTGCCGACAGCCGCCACAGCATGAATCTGTGCCGTATCAAAAACGGGAACATCTGCATCTTCCGCTTTGATCAGCAAGCCGATCTCTGTGCAGCCGAGAATGATCCCTTCAGCGCCAGCCGCAACGAGTTCTCGGATTGCCTGCTGAAAATATTCCTTTGAGGATTGGCGCAAGTCCCCTGCCACCAGTTCTTCAAAGATGATGCGGTTGATTTCCTGCCGCTGCTCGGTGCCTGGCACCACGACTTCTATACCGTGCGACTCGATGCGCGAGCTGTAAAAATCCTGTTCCATCGTATAGCGGGTTCCGAGCAAACCGACTTTCTTCAGATTCCGGCCGCTGATTTCAGCAGCGGTCGTATCCGCGATATGAAGCACCGGTATACCAATCTTTTCTTCAATCTGCCCGACTACTTTATGCATCGTATTTGTGCAGATGACGATAAAGTCCGCTCCCGCTTGCTCCAGTTTTTTCGCCACCGCACCGAGCCCTTCGCCTGCCTGCTCCCAATCACCCGCCGCTTGAAGCCGCTCGATTTCCGCAAAGTCCACGCTGTACATCAGACAATCTGCCGAATGCAGTCCGCCAAGCTGCGCATTCACTTCCTTATTGATGGTCCGGTAATATTCAAGTGACGATTCCCAGCTCATGCCGCCGATCAAGCCGATTGTTTTCATTGTGTTTCCTCCCCGATTCCTTTTATTTTATTCGGATAAGATTTTGAATATCTTTTCATGAGCAAAGGCCCATATTCTGGACAAGACGCGCACTCTATCGGTAAACTGAACAATGAGCTCTATAGATGAGTAAAGCCACGTACGGAGTTTTTATTTTTTCCGATTCTCCGGTCATGCCTATGTCCGCCAATTGAATTCATTGGACAGTGAAAGACTGAATAGGACTGTTCATGCAACTGACTACCTAACAGACTGGAGAAATCATGATGAAACATTTAAGCCCCGATACCCAATTCGCCCTTTTTGAGGCGATGCTGGATGGCAGCAGAGTTGCGACGACCGTATCTGATCCGCAGCAACCGGATAATCCCATTATTTACACAAATCATACCTTCGAAACATTGACTGGCTACAGCCGCGAAGAAATTGTGGGCAGAAATTGCCGATTCCTTCAGGGTGAAGATACAAATCCGGAAACCGTAAAGCAAGTGAGAAACGCCATAGCTAATAAGGAGCAGACGACTGTCATATTTCGTAATTACAAGAAAGACGGCACCGCTTTTTGGAACCGTTTGAATATCGAGCCAATTACTGTCGACGACCATCACTATTTCATCGGCACACAGACGGACGTATCCACCGAAGAACATCAGCGCTTGATGCTCATCGAGAAAGAAGATGAGATCAACCACTTGATGCTGCCGATCCTGTCGATTCATAATAATCTGGGCGCTGTGTCGCTGGTCGGTAAAATGAACGAAGAACGTTTTTCTGTACTGACGGAAAAACTGAGTGAATACGTACAGAAAAATTCGGTCCGGCACATTATCATCGATATTTCCGGTGTGATTTGGGAAGAAAGTTCACTGATTCACAGATTGCTGATGATCCAGGATGTTCTCCGCTTGATGGGCAGCAAACTTTACGTGACGGGGATCAATGCGAAAACCGCCATCGAAATTTCAGGAATGCAGATGCATCGTCAATCCTTGATGACTTTCTCAACCGTACAGCAGGCCATCGAGTTTTCAAGCGGGATCAGTT
>CAZGMW010000113.1:0-848 GCA_964526895.1 uncultured Planococcus sp.
GTTAGTTACTTTTATATAACTTTTATTAATCGATATTCCGCAAAGCAACATAATTACTGTTGATAATTTATATAGTATTAATAATACCTAATTTCGGCATGCATTACCGCATTTTCTTGGAAATATGTAAATGGTTTACCCGATAAAAAGACAAAAAAAATCCTGCCCGGCGATTTCGCGCAAGGCAGGTATTTTTTGTCCAGTCTCCAGTGGCCCAGCTCTTCGGGTCATAAGTCACCCCAGCTGCGTGGCCAAGAACGCCACTCCGCTGGTTCGCCTTATGTCTGTCAAAGCTTAACGGGCACCGTCGCTTTTCTTTTTTACTCTTCTTCGTTAACGCCTTCTTCTTTAAGACCGTATTTTTTGTTGAAACGGTCAACGCGGCCATCAGCTGCTGCGAATTTTTGACGTCCAGTGTAGAATGGATGACATTCCGAGCAAAGCTCTACGTTAATATCTTCTTTTACAGATCCTGTAGTGAAAGAGTTACCGCAAGAGCAAGTTACTGTAGCTTGTTTGTATTCTGGGTGAATTCCTGTTTTCATTGTGTTTTTCTCCTCTCGCCCTGAACCATCCGGAACAGAGTTTAATCTATTTTACTATTGCCTTACACGGCTCTTTAGGCCGTATATGCAATAGCTTTGCTTTTGACTCATTGATACTATCTTAACAAGATTTAATCTTTATTGCAAGAAATTAAATCGTCTTTTTTGAAGATCTATGGGCTTTCATTTCGGTGGTCAATTGCGCAAAAAACTCTTCGTTTGTCTCTGTCTGATCTAACTTTCTCAGGAAGCGTTCCGCGAAATCATGCGTATCCGAAAATGTTTTTCGGATTTTCCACAGCT
>CAZGMW010000113.1:858-5695 GCA_964526895.1 uncultured Planococcus sp.
CCTTACGCCTTCCTAAACGACGGATGTCGAGTGCCGGGAATATCCGGCGCTCGGCAAGGGCTCTATCCAAATGAAGCTCCATATTGCCGGTTCCTTTAAACTCTTCATAGATCACTTCATCCATGCGGGATCCTGTCTCGACCAAGGCAGTTGCCAATATCGTCAGGCTGCCGCCTTCTTCGATATTACGCGCAGCACCAAAGAATCTTTTCGGGCGATGAAAAGCCGCCGGGTCAATTCCCCCGGAAAGTGTCCGGCCGCTTGGCGGAATGACCAGGTTGTATGCACGGGCCAGACGCGTAATCGAATCCATAAGAATGACGACATCCCGTTTATGCTCGACAAGGCGCATCGCGCGTTCAAGAACCAATTCCGCTACTTTCACATGGTTTTCAGGAATTTCATCAAATGTTGAAGACACTACATCTGCATCGACTGAACGTTCGATGTCCGTTACTTCTTCCGGACGCTCGTCGATGAGCAGGACAATCAATTCCGTATCAGGATGGTTGGTCGTGATGGAATTTGCAATTTCTTTCAATAACATGGTTTTCCCCGCTTTTGGCGGTGCAACGATCAGGCCGCGCTGACCAAAACCGACCGGTGACACCAAATCCATGATGCGGGTCGACAGGTGGTGATGAGAAGTTTCAAGACGGATGTGGCGATCTGGATATAACGGCGTTAAACCTGGGAAATGAACCCGTTCTTTTGCGACTTCCGGATCTTCCCCGTTTACAGCTTCTACTTGAAGCAAGCCGAAATAGCGTTCATTTTCTTTCGGCGGACGCACTTTGCCTGAAACTTTATCACCATTGCGCAAGTCGAAGCGGCGGATTTGCGACGCGGAGATATAGATGTCCTGTGAGCTCGGTGAATAATTGATTGGACGCAGGAATCCAAAGCCTTCAGACTGGATGATTTCAAGGACGCCTTCCATAAAGAAGAAGCCTTCCTGTTCAGCACGGGTTTTCAAAATCGCAAAAATCAGCTCTTTTTTTGTCAGCTTACTGTAATTGACGAGTTTGTATTCTTTCGCTAAGTTATAAAGTTCTTTTAAAGTCATATTTTCTAATGCTGAAATTGTAATCGTCGACATGTATGAGGACACCACTCTTATTTTAAATTTTTTCGGAAATAGTTTTTGGGGTTATCAGTTTGGAAGATTTTAAAGAAGGAGCCCGGCTTTAAAGCCGGACCCAATTTGAAGTTCGTTCATCAATCATTCATAACGAGATTCGGTTTTTTCGTCAGGCTATGGCGCCCTTCCACAAAGCGGACCGTGCCTGATTTTGCGCGCATGACCAAGGTATGGCTTTCTGCAAAGCCACCTTTCAACTGGATGCCGCGCAATAATTCCCCATCAGTGACACCGGTTGCCGCAAAAATGGCGTCGTCACCTTTTACAAGATCGTCCATCAAGAGAACCTTATCTACATCGATTCCCATATCAATGCAGCGCTGTCTTTCTTCATCATTCTGCGGAAGGAGTTTACCCTGAAGCTCACCGCCGAGGCATTTCAAGCCTACAGCCGCAATAACGCCTTCGGGTGCTCCACCTGCACCGAACAAAATATCCACACCAGTTTCATCAAATGCCGTATTGATGGCTCCCGCAACATCCCCATCATTGATGAGTTTGATGCGCGCACCGGCATCACGGATTTGCTGGATAATGTCAGCATGGCGTTCACGGTTGAGAACCGTCGCTACCACATCTTCAATATTTTTGTTCTTGGCTTTTGCCACTGCACGCAGATTATCGATGACAGGTGCATTAATATCAATTTTACCCACTGATTCGGGGCCGACTGCAATTTTATCCATATACATATCGGGTGCGTTCAACAGATTACCACGATCAGCAATCGCCAAAACAGCAAGGGCATTCCAGCCGCCTGCAGCTACGATATTCGTCCCTTCCAATGGGTCTACCGCCACATCGACTTCGGGTCCGTTTCCGGTACCAAGCTCCTCGCCAATATAAAGCATCGGGGCTTCGTCCATTTCACCTTCACCGATTACGACGACACCTTGCATCGGAATGGTATCGAATACGATTCGCATGGCCGTCGTGGCTGCATCATCCGCTTCATTCTTCAGGCCACGGCCCATCCATTTCGCGGAAGCGATGGCTGCCGCTTCTGTTACACGCACTAATTCCATTGATAAACTACGTTCCATATTATTCGTTCCTCCCGTTCGGCTAACTTTGATAGTTAATCAAATAAATCTTTAGAATCGATATTTTGCAAAACAATTTCGAAGACATTAGCCGAAGCTTGCCAGGCCAAAGTCTTTGTGACGGATCAGCGAAGCGTTACGGTAGCACGGTTCTTAAAACTGCATTGATGCTGAGATAATGTCTCTGTTGTTTTGCTGCCTATCTTAGATTCTCTTTAAGAGCAAAGATTTAAATATAACCAGCGTACATATATGTCCCTACAATTGTAACATATATTGTTAAGCCAAATCCGAGTTAATTGGTATCTGAACTAAGGTCTGACTTCGAACTTGTTACCGGGTCGATAGTCTCTCTCCGGATGTCAGCTCCCAATCCACGCAATTTTTCAATGATTTCAGCATACCCTCGTTCGATATGATAGATTTCACGGATTTCAGTCTCGCCTTCAGCCAGCAATCCGGCAATTACCAACGCCGCTCCTGCACGAAGATCGGAAGCAACAACTGTTGCTGAAGTCAATGGTGTGGGGCCGGTGATGATGGCCGCTCTGCCTTCGACTCTTCCACTTGCGTTCATTCGGCGCAATTCGTCGATATGCTTGAATCTGGCGGAATAGATCGTATCGGTAATCATCGATGAACCTTCCGCCTGCGTCATCAGCACCGAGAATGGCTGTTGAAGATCCGTTGCGAATCCAGGATAAACAAGCGTTTTCACGTCAATCGCCTGTAATTTCTCCGGTTTCGGAATATGAATCGACTCTTCGCCTTCCTGCACTTCGACACCCATCTCACGCAGTTTGGCTGTCAAAGCTTCCATATGGAAAGGAATTACGTTATCAATCGTGATGCCATCACCAGCCGCAGCTGCAAGAATCATAAATGTTCCGGCTTCGATGCGATCAGGGATGATCGTATGGTTTGTACCATGCAATTCTTCAACACCGTCGATACGGATAACATTTGTTCCCGCGCCTTTAATCTTAGCGCCCATATTGGTCAATAGAGTCGCAACATCAATAATTTCAGGTTCTTTTGCCGCATTTTCAATCGTCGTCTGGCCTTTTGCCAAAACAGCCGCCAGCATAATATTGATGGTAGCGCCAACGGATACGACATCCAAATAGATTTTTGCCCCGCGCAGTTCATCTGCACGAAGATAGATGGCGCCGTGTTCGTTCGTTACTTTAGCACCCAACGCTTCGAAGCCTTTGATATGCTGATCGATCGGACGGGGTCCTAAGAAGCAGCCACCAGGCAAACCGATTGCTGCGTGTTTGAAACGTCCAAGCATTGCGCCCATCATGTAATAGGAAGCCCGCAATTTTTTGACATTGCCATTTGGCAACGGCATATCGATCATGTTGGTCGGATCGATGCTCATCGTGCCATCTTCAAAGCTGACTTCGCCGCCGATTTCTTCCAAAATGTTCTTTAAGGTCCATACATCAGAAATGCCAGGCAAACCTTCAATCTGTACAGGTGAATTCGCCAAAATCGATGCGGGGATCAATGCCACCGCGCTATTTTTTGCTCCATTGACTTTTATCGTCCCAGACAGGCGTTTTCCGCCTGTAATTTTATAAACGTCCATCAGTATTCTCCTTTATCCTACTTTTATGGCTACCCGATGCTACAACTGCCGCATTTTCGGATAACCACAAAAGTCCGATTGGCCCAGTTTGCCTTAAACATTCCGGACTCGGTTTCCTAGTTATATTATTTTTCAGTCCGTTTTTCCCAGTCAGCCAAAAATGCTTCGATTCCTTTGTCAGTCAGCGGGTGCTTAAACATTTGCTCCATTACTTTGATCGGCATCGTACCAATATGCGCGCCGTTCAAAGCTGCGTCCGTCACGTGTTGAGGGTGGCGGATTGAAGCCGCAATAATTTCTGAATCAATATCGTGGATTGCAAAAATTTCTGCAATTGTCGCAATCAGATCCATTCCGTTATGGCCAATATCATCAAGACGACCAAGGAAAGGTGATACATATGCTGCGCCAGCGCGGGCTGCAAGCAAAGCCTGGTTTGCGCTGAAGATTAGAGTGACGTTGACTTTCTTGCCTTCACCGGCAAGAACGGCACATGCTTTCAAACCGTCCGGTGTCATCGGCAATTTCACCGTGATGTTCGGTGCAAGTTCAGCCAGTTCGCGTCCTTCTTTGATCATGCCTTCTGCATCCAAAGCGATAACTTCACCGCTGATCGAACCGTCAACTAATGCAGCAATTTCTTTCAAACGGTCGTGGAAAGATACGTTTTTCTCTTTTGCCACCAACGATGGGTTTGTTGTAACACCCGAAAGGATACCCCATGAATGTGCTTCTTTTATTTCGTCAAAGTTTGCTGTATCAATGAAAAATTTCATATTTTTTCCTCCTGTAGTACGGAAAAAAGAGAAGGCGGTTTCGTCCGCTTCTTCTCTCTCCCATCTATTTGCATTCTGTCATATTAAGCTCTTCCAGAACTTCCGAATTCACGCATTTTGCCGATAACTGTGTTTTTGATTGCTTCACGTGCAGGACCCATGTATTTACGTGGATCGTAGACAACTTTGTCGTTATCCAGGACTTCACGGACTGCTTTCGCAGAAGCGATTTGGCTTTCCGTATTTACATTGATCTTCGCTGTTCCGAGCGATACGGAACGTT
>CAZGMW010000114.1:0-5682 GCA_964526895.1 uncultured Planococcus sp.
GTTTGTTTGGCGATTTTTCATATGCTTACAGGATCTTATGCAAGCCGGGATGAACAAGGCATTAAGCTGTGGCAGTTTGATACAGAGTCAGGGACGCTGAAGGAAGTGGCGGGGGTCAGCGGAATTGAACGTCCGTCGTTTCTTACAATCCATCCGTCGCAGGAAATGGTGGTTTCAGGCAGCGAAGACTTTAACGGTGAACTGGTGTCTTATAATTTAAAGCTGGATAGCGGCATGATAGAAGAGCGCAGCCGCAGCAACGGAAATGGTGATCATCCGGCTTATGTCACGATTGACCGCAGCGGCAAATGGTTGTTGTCCGTCAATTATTCCGGCGGCAATGTGAATGTGTTCAAATTGAAAGAAGGCGGGATAATCGGTGAAATGACCGATTCAGTGCAGCATGAAGGAAAGGGACCGAACTCTGAAAGACAGGATGCTGCTCATCCGCATTCCATTATCCAAGTGCCAGGGAAAAATCTGTTTGCCGTATCCGATCTTGGAACAGATACAATTTATTTTTATCAGCTGGATACGCAAAACGGAAAACTGGAGCTTGAACATGCGATAGAGGCAGAACCGGGAAGCGGTCCGAGGCACTTGGCTTTTCATCCGGAATTGCCATTGTTTTATTCGCTGGGTGAACTGGATTCAACAATGACGGTCTTTTCGATTGAGCAGGAAAACGGAGTTGAACAAATTCAGCGCGCGTCACTTCTGCCGACAGCTTTTGAAGGAGACAATACGGCTGCTGAAGTGGCTATATCCGCAGATGGTAAATTTCTTTACGCTTCGAACAGAGGGCATGACAGCATCGTCTCTTTCGAAATCGACGAAAGCGGTAAACTCCAGAGCCCGGAATTCACGAGCAGCGGCGGAGCGGGACCGCGTCATTTCTCTCTGGTTCCTGGCGGCGAATGGCTGATTGCAGCTAACGAGAAATCGAATTCCCTGACAGTTTTAAAATTGGAAGACGGCCGACCGATTGAACTGGTGCAGGAAACAGAAACCACGGCGCCAGTCTGCGTGAAATTCATCGGATAATTCACAAAAACAGGTCACGGACAATTGTCCGTGACCTGTTTTTTGTTTACCAATCCTCTGATTCTTTTTCCACTAGCCCGAATTCTTTCAGGATGCTTGTAAAGCGGCTTTCCTTATTTCCTGCGAAAGCTTCAGCTGTGCAATCAGTATGCGGCGGATAATTTAAATCTTTTGCATGCTGCAGCGTCGACTCTTCGAGATAATTCGTCGCATCTGCTTCCTGGAAGCAAGAAGGGGCAATGTAAGTCCGGTGGGTATGCTCCAAAACTACCCGCGTATTGGCGGAAGGAACGTTTTCACGCGGCACGAATATGAAAACCAGGAAAACGACAGCGGCAAGAACGCCGAGCAGGATCCAAATGTTCATCTTTTTCATCTTTTATTCCTCCGCCAACAGGATTTCAATATCGCTCATGATTTCTTCAGTTGGAGGATTGATGCCATCATAGAATTTCCGGACAACACCTTCCTGATCGACCAGATAAAAGGAAGTGCCGTGGACAACTTGATCTTCGTTCGTCGGTTTTCTGGCGACGCTTTTAAAATTCTCCATCGCGAATGCATCGATTTTTTCGGGAGAGTAGCCCGTCAGCAAATCCCAGCTGCTGAGATCCGCGCCATAATTTTCGGCATATGATTTTAAAACTTCCGGCTTATCAACCGTAGGGTCGACGCTGAAGGAGACGATCCTCACATCAAGTCCTTCCTGTTTCAATTGCTCTTGCAATTCGGTCATATTCGCCATCATCGGCAAGCATACGGTCGTACAATTAGTGAACACGAATTTCCCCAGCCAAACTTCGCCTTGCAGATCCGCCAGGCTGACGTCTTCGTTATTTTGATTGGTAAAAGTAAAATCTTCTATTTCCCAACTGACGGGATCTTTTATTTTCTGGCCGCATCCGGAAAGGAAAAGAGTCAGCACCAGTAAAAGGGTAAACCACTTTGTTTTCAGCAATAGTACCCGTCCTTTCTGAAATTCTTTCATGAATCCTTATAAGCGTATTGGATATAGAGCCGCCAAACAAGTAGCAGACCACAAAAACATGTGTAAATATTTCGAACAACCGATAAAAATAGAGGAAATTAAACAAATCTGTAATAAAGTTAACAAAAAATTTGGATAATTTACAAGGAATTTTCATATGCCGTGTAGAATATACTAAAGATAGCTAATTAAGGAAAGGTGATGCAGGGAGGGATTCAGCATGATTATTCGGGAGAAAGAATGGACTGCAGAAAAATTGAAGGACTTTCATGAAGGCCGAATGACAGACGCTCACCGTTATTTTGGAGCTAAATTGAAAGATGGTCAAACTTCTTTTACTTTATGGGTACCGGAAGTCGAAAAAGTGGCAGCAGTGGTGTTCAATCCCATATCGAACGAGCGGAAATCTTACGAAATGACCCGGCTGCCGCAGGATGAAACGATTTGGCAAACGCTGGTGCCGGGGGATTTGACGGGATATTCCTATATCTTTGAACTTCTTTTGCCAAACGGTGAACTTCTTGAAAAATCCGATCCATACGCTGCGCAAGGAGAAATGAGGCCCCGAACAAAATCGGTGATTGCGGCATCCTCCCGGCATGAATGGCGAGAGACGGTTTTGAATGAAAAAAAGTTGCTTGCAGAAAATCATAGTAAAAAACCGATGGCGATTTACGAACTTCATATCGGCACCTGGAAACGGAACGAATCAGGCGAATTTTTGAACTATCGTGAATTGGCTGATGTACTGATTCCCTACGTCAAAAACCTGGGATTTACTCATATCGAAATTCTCCCGATTACCGAACATCCCCTTGACGAGTCGTGGGGTTATCAGGCAACGGGCTATTTTGCTCCCACAATACGTTACGGGACTGCAGACGATTTAAAATATTTTGTTTCGGTATGTGCAGAAAATGGACTCGGATTATTTTTGGATTGGATTCCGGGCCATTTCTGCAGTGACGCTTTCGCACTGTCATTATTCAACGGCACTCCTCTTTACGAAGAATCCCGGCAAGAACGGAGAGTAAATCGCGATTGGGGCACGTTGAATTTCGATATCCGAAAAGGGGAAGTAGTAAGTTTTTTATTATCCAGCGCCCATTATTGGCTGGACGAATTCAAATTCGACGGTTTTCGTATGGATGCAGTCATCACTCAGCTGTTCATACCGAACGAGGAACCTCAAGCGTTCAATGCAGAAGGAAAAGATTTCTTGAAAAATTTAGTTTCCAGTTTAAAAGGGTCTTTCCCGGATTCCATCCTTATCGCCGAAGATGCGGAAGGGCATCCAAACGTGACCCACAGACCCGAAGACAATGGAGTCGGCTTCGACTACAAGTGGAATTTCGGCTGGATGCACGACACGCTTGCTTATATGAAAGAGCAGCCATCGGAACGCTCGGATCACCACGAAAAGATGAATTTCTCACTTATGTATCAATATGATGAACGGTATATTCTAGCTTTTTCGCATGATGAAGTCGTTCATGGTGAAAAATCATTATTGAATAAACTGCCAGGGACAATAGAAGAGAAGTTCAGCCAGTTGCGCTTGCTGCTGGGTTTTTGGATTACTCATCCTGGAAAAAAGCTATTGTTCATGGGGCAGGAATTCGGCCATTTCGATGAATGGGAATTCAAGCCGGAACTGGACTGGGCAGCGCTTGAAACGGAGGCGCATCAACGGATGGCTTATTTTACTAAGGAGCTCCTGTCTTTTTATAAGGACGAAGCTTCTTTATACCAGTTGGACGATCATCCGAAAGGTTTTACATGGCTTGATGCTGATAATCACGAACAAAGTGTTGCTTCCTTTATTCGGAGAGGGCAAGATTCCGAAGATGAATGTATTGTCCTTTGTAATTTCTCCAATCATTCATACCCCGAGTTTCGTGTGGGAGTGCCGGGAACGGGAGATTATAAACAAGTTTTTTCGAGTGCTGCTGCCGAATATGGAGGCATCCAGAGCAGTATAACCCGCACAGCTCAATCTGAAGACGTTAGTGCAGATGGCCAGCAAAGTTCCATAAAAATTGAATTGCCTGCATTTACAATGTGTATCTGGAAATCGATAGAGAAAGGGAGCGAAGTGGATTGAAAAAGCAGATGGTTGCAATGTTATTGGCCGGGGGGCAAGGAACCCGGCTGAAAGAACTTACTTACACGGTTGCCAAACCCGCAATTCCATTCGGCGGAAAATACCGTATCATAGATTTTCCTTTATCCAATTGCACAAATTCTGAAATTCAAACAGTAGGTGTCTTAACGCAATATGAACCGCATCTCCTGCATCAATATATCGGTCTCGGCACCCCTTGGGATCTCGATCGCCGAAACGGCGGCGTAACAATGCTTCCCCCTTATGCGGAAGCTGACGGCATCAAGTGGTACGACGGCACAGCCAATGCGATTTTCCAGAACATGAAATTTTTGGAGGCGCATCAGCCTGAATATGTCCTGATCCTTTCAGGAGACCATATCTACAAGATGAATTACATGCTGATGCTCGATTTTCATATCAAACAGCAGGCCGCCGCTACGATTTCCGTTATTGAAGTGCCTTGGGACGAAGCGAGCCGTTTTGGCCTGATGGAAACGGATGATCAAATGCAGGTCACGAGATTTGTAGAGAAACCCAAAGATCCAAAAAGCAATTTAGCGTCCATGGGCGTCTATATATTTAATTATCAAAAACTCAAGGAGTATTTGGCAAGAGATGCCGAAAACGAAGATTCCAGCCATGATTTCGGAAAAGATATCATTCCGGCAATGCTCGAAAGCAATGAAAAAATGGCTGCTTATCCTTATAAAGGCTATTGGAAAGACGTGGGTACGGTAGACAGTTTATGGGAAGCGAATATGGATTTATTGGACCTGGATTCAGGTCTGGTGCTCCATGATTCTGCCTGGAGAATTTTTTCTTCCAACCCTCAGCTGCCGCCACAAGTGGTGACTGAGACTTGCGAGATACAGGAATCTTTAATAAATGAAGGATGTATTATTGAAGGGAAAGTGAAAAGGTCCGTGATTTCGCAGAACGTCCATATCAAAGAGGGTGCGGAAGTGGATGAATGTGTGATAATGGCCGGCGCGGTTGTTGGCCGTGGCGTGAAAATCAAAAGGGCGATCATCACCCCCGATCTTGAAATACCCGACAATTTCGAGTTGATGAAAAATGACGGGGAAATTACTCTTTTAACCAGGGAAACTATAGGGAAACGGAAAGGAAGTGAAGACAATGCGCTTAGCAGCGGTAATTGATGCAACTGTTACACTTCCAGGTTTAAGGGAGTTGTCGATGTATAGGTCTTCCGCTTCGATTCCATTTGCGGGAAGATATCGCTTAATCGATTTTACGTTATCCAATATCGTGAATTCGGATATTAATTCTGTTGGGGTCTTTGCTTCCCAGCAAAGCGTTTCGTTAATGGATCATATAGGAAAAGGCAAGAGCTGGGACCTTGATCGCCGCAGAAATGGCCTGTTCTTTCTGCCGACTTCGCAAAAAGAAGGCGATCAATTGAGTGTGGGGTCATTTGCCGCGCTGGAAGACCACCTCAGTTTCTTCAATAAAAGCACGCAGCCTCATGTCATGGTGACAAGTGCTTTTTCCATTTCGCAATTGGATTACAACGATATGCTGG
>CAZGMW010000115.1:0-5609 GCA_964526895.1 uncultured Planococcus sp.
CAAACCTTATTCAGCAGTTTGTATTCATCAGAAACTATAAGCTTATCTTCAAGCAATATATACGGATGAGTTTCCATCAAACTCTTTGTTAGACGGTCTGGCATTTTCTTTTTCTCGTAAGCACAGATCAAGGGAAAAGAAAATTCATTTACAGCGTTATCGACAATTTTTTCAAAGTCTTCTATTAGAAATAGTGGCTCTTTAACACTTTCCCATTCAACATGTGCCCAGGATCGGAAAGCAAGCCCATTCTCCACAAAGGGTTGAACAGTTTTCGTAAAGTACTCATGTATAGCAGGCGGATGATAACTGCCGCTGGACCAATAAAAATGAAGGCTGTTGACAAAATGCACATATTCCAGCTTTTCCACTGAATATTTCACTGCCAATTCCTTTTTTAAGACGGACGTGATACGTTCATTTTCAATAAGGAGAATATGGTCACCAGATGCAATTCCGTCATCTATATAGTCCAGTATCTGCTTTATGTAATTATCCATTCCGTCGAAAGCATATAATACATGGACGTTCCGTTGATCTTCAAACAATTGATTCATTTCATTTTTGATAAGATCTCCCCCAGTGCAAATCAGTTTGACTGCTGCAAATGAAAAACTGACAAAATGATTTATAATCCATCCAAATCATAACATAATCACCGGGGTTCTTGATGATATTCTGCTTAATGAAGAATTCAGGGTTCGATGAATCTACAGCCATTCGGTGAAACTATCGGCTATGCTATTAGTATTATTTTTTCTCATCCAATAATGATTTTTCATATTCGAATTTCTTCATCAGCATTTCACCGCTGTATCCTTCTTCAATCAGCTTCGCAAGAATTGCACGAGTATTTTCATCCGAAGCCTGAGGCTCCTGCTCTCGGTCAATTTCCACTTCGTTTTCCGGATCAGTTATCCAGTCGGAATAGCCGCCTGTATAAAGGCGCAATGAGTCATAGCCTTTTTCTGCAAGCATTGCATATAGAGGAGCTGCGGTCACACCGCTACCGCAATAAACCACAACAGGTACGTTAGGTTGAAGCACAGAAGAAAAATCCACCTCGGTATCCAGTTTGCCATGGTTGACCAGCTGGCTCCAGTCAAAATTATGCGCACCTGGGATTCGGCCTGCTACCCGGTCCAGCGGTTCTTCAATTCCTGCATAGCGCTCAGGAGACCTTGCATCAAGCAGAATCCCCAGTTCTTCACCTTGGATCACATTTTTCACATATTCACGATCAGCATAAATCTCATTATTAAATTCAGGAACATAGTTTGAAGAAGAAAATTCCGGGATTTCTTCCGATACTGCCATCCCTTTTTCCTTCATTTCTGAAAAGCCTATTTTGCTGATGTAGACATTTTCAAATCCGCAGTATTTCAAAAGCCACCAGGCTCTTGCTGCAAAAGGAGCGCCTCCTTGATCGTAAACAACAATTTGATCTTCAGCTGACAATCCGCTTTTCCGTATCAATTCTTTCAATTGCTCTTGTGAAGGCATCGGGTGACGGCCGTCCTCCGATTCCATATCACTCATATCTTTTTCTAAATCCCAGTAGATTGCACTTTTTACATGTTCCTGCCTGTAAAGGCTTTTTCCTGCTTCTGCACTGCCCAGTTCAAATCTTGTATCGATCCAGCGATATTTCTCTGTGTCCAGCGTTTCGATAAATACTGTCATTTCCTACACCCTTTCGCTTACCAAATTTGTATAGATTTCTTTCCATTGGGCCAATTTCTCTTCCTGCTGCAATAATATCCTTTCAGACTCTAACTGATCAGTACCTTGTCGGATAATATGCTGCCTTAAACCTTCAGCTTCCTGTTCAATCCAGAAATCCGACCATTCTGTCAGTTTATGTTTTTCCAGTTCCAAATATCGGGCGGCATCAGGTTCCATCAAAGACTGTAACGCATCACGAAGCTTTTCTTTTTCATTTTTCTCAAAAAAGCTTTTATTATTCCGGTAATAAGATTTTACAGAGGAATAATCTGCCCCTGGAAATGCTTTATCCGGTTCCAGCATTGCCGCTTCTTCCACTTCATAAGGCGTAAACGAATAGTCTGGATTTTGTGAACGCAGTTTATCGGTTTCATCACGGAACCGATTATCAATATTCCCTTTGATCCGTTGCGAAAGACGGAAATTCGTCACCCTGATTTCCTGCTCAAAATCAAAAGCGGTCATTTCTATGATTTCATGCAGCGCCGAGTTCAATGCCTCCTGTGCTGATTTCCCTGCAAATAATGAAGGATTGAATGCTTCCTTGAAGAAATCGTTAAACCGGTAGAATACGCGCTGATTCACGTAATACAATAACTCATTCAACTCCTGAGCGGCGTCTTTGATGATAACCGGAGCTGGAGATTCAGCGAATTGACGGCGAAGCTGCTGTTCCAGAACCTTCAATTCCGCGAGACGTTCATCTTTCCGTGACATATTGGATTCCGTGTGCTCCATCAATGATTTAAAACGGGCGACGGCTTTCTGTTCTTCCTCTGCCAGCGACTGGACTGCCATTCCTTTCAGTTCATCTTTCAAGAAATGATGGAAAGCTTCTTCAAAATCCACCATGCCGGAATGCTGACGATCTTTTAATGCTTCCAGACTTGAAACACCGAATAGACGTGGAAATCTGATGCCGAATCTCTGCAGTTCTTCTGTTACATAATTCTCCACCGACTCCTGTTCTTCCTTGTTTTGCGCCAGGTCGATCGCATTCACGATAAAGAACATCTTATCCATTTCAAAAGCATCTTTGACACGGCCCAATTGAATAAGGAATTCCCGGTCAGCACGCGCAAATGCATGGTTATAATACGTGATGAACAAGATGGCATCGGCATTGCGGATATATTCAAAAGCTACATTTGTATGGCGGGCATTGATTGAATCCGCACCTGGAGTATCGACTAGCGTAACACCGCTACGAGTCAGCTCGCAATCATAGTAAAAATCGATTTCATCCACAAAGCAGCTGCGTTCTTCTTTGGCAACGTACAAACCGAATTCTTCCCTGTTTGTCCGGATGGTTTCTCCAAGACGTTTATGGAAATCATTATAACCGGTTCTGAAAGCATCGATGAACGATTTATGCACTTGCTGTTCTGTGCCCCCTGCTGTTGGCAATTGTTCAGCTTTTTGATAGGCATCTTCCAGTGACTCAATTTTGATATTGAAAATACTGAAAGAATTGCGGACGTCCTCAGTCATCTGTTGAACCGTTTTCAAACGGACATCAGCCGTTTCATGTGGATGATCTTTGCTGACCGGCCGAATCCGATTGATTGTTGCAGTGGTTGGATTTGGTGAAACCGGTAAAACTGTTTCTCCCATCAATGCATTGGAAAAAGAAGATTTTCCGGCACTGAAGGCGCCGAATAATGCTATGGTAAATTCCTGTCCATCAAGCCTTGCCGCTTTTCTTCGCAGGTAATCAGCCGTTTCTTCAAAGCCCTTGATCGGTCCAAGTGCTGATGCAGTCTTTTTCGCACGGGCCAACACTGTACTTTCATCCTGTAATTGTGGCTCAGTTATTTGTTGAATTTGTTGTTCGGCAACTGCAGTGGCCTTATCTTCAACTTTCAGCATTGTTGGATCAAATTCAAGCATATCTTCAGTGGAAGCCTGAAATTCCTGCCTCCATTCTTCCAGCAAAGCTTCAGCAGCGAGCTTTTGGTTCGGCAGCATTGCCGAAAACGACCGCTTCACTTTGTCAATTTTCTCTTCCATTTCTTCAATCGTGCTGATGGCCAATAATTTTTGGTTCAGCGTTTCAGCTTTCATTCCCACTTCCGTACCGGCATCATCAGGAAGTGACTCGAATTTTTCTTTCTGTCCATTTTTCCAGTTTTCGGTTTCCTTGATGAACCATCTTTGGATGGCCGTGCTTAAACTATTGGCGAAATTCAATACGGTATCGCCGGTGATTAAAACACCTTTTGGCATTTGGTCTTCCACTACTGAAAATGGCGGTTCGAGTTGCATTTCATCGATTGCCAATGAATCTCGGTCAGTCAATAAGGCAGCATCTTTCAATGCCGACTTCATCAACCTTTTCAAATGCACTGTTATTTGAGAAGGGATAACGGTACCGAGTTTGTCTGTAACATCGGCGCGGCGGGCATCACGTTCAGCTTCTGTTTTCTTGCCGCTGAACAGCATGCCGACCTTAAAATCAGGTTGCATGGCTTCCAGGTAGACAGTTAATGCATTGCGTAATTCGTATGGCATGATGTTAGCATTTTCAAGCAAGTCTTTGCGGTTTTTTTCAAAATCGCTTTTCCAGCTGGCAAAGTCCTGTACTGATAATCGACGCTCGACTTTAGTGGTTTCAGCTTTGACTTCTTCACGCAATTCCCATTCTTCCGGGCTAAGAACGTTAGAGAATGTTTCGAGCCTTTCCATTTTTTCATCTTCCAAATAGTTCAAGTGTTCGTCTTTTAATTGGGAAAGCGCCGATTCAGCTGCTTTTCCGACGTTTCCTTCCCAACCTTCCATCGAAGTGGAGACGAGGCTTTTCACTGCTTCGAAATCATTGTTCTCCATTTCAAAATCCCTTAACGACGTAAAATAAATGCCTTTCGGCTCGACACCCCAGGCCGAAAAAGAGTCTTTTACAGTTTGTTTAAAAGCCGGAAAATCCAGCTCACTGCTCTGATGTTTATCGATCTGATTGACAATCAGATAGAGATCAGTGTATTTCTGCAATTCTTTCGTAAAATTGAAATTCAGTTCTGATTGCACGTGATTATAGTCCATCACGTAAAAAACCATATCTGCTATATGCAATGCGGATTCAGTTGAAACACGGTGGGCGTCATCTGTTGAATCCACTCCCGGTGTGTCCATGACGCTGACACCGTCAGGCAAAACCGAGTCTTTATGGCCGATATCGATTTGTGTTACGTCCCCGCTTTTACAATATTCCTTGACGGCTTCAAAATCATAGTTCTCTGGAAAATATACCGGCTTTCCTTCTGTTTTGTTGACTATCGCAAAATCCGAATCTGCTTTATGTACATTGACAATATTGGCACTGGTCGGGATCGGGCTGGACGGCAATAACGTTTCACCCGTCAATGCGTTGATCATCGATGATTTTCCTGATGAAAAATGGCCGGCAAAGCCGATGATGAACTGGTTTTTCAGTATTTTCTTTCCGAACAGTTTCGCTTTTGCTGCACGGTCACTATCGTCATTCTCTTCAAAGATGCGGTGCAGCCGCGCTGTTTCTATTAATTCATTATGATGGTCCAAAGCTGTCATATTCCGGTATCCCCTTCATTTTATACTCCTTTTATCATACCATTTATCGCGATAAACGAAAAACATCCCCTCCAATAAAGGAGAAGATGCTGAAAAATTTCTGTCTCTTGACATTGTTTCATTCAAAACGGAGGCTGTCGCTTTTCTTTGTCAAGACTCCAGCTGCCCAGACCCTCTAGTCGCTTCGATCTTGTTATTAATGGCACAGTACGCTATATAATTTACATCTTCAAGGCTGCTCCTGCATCGCTGCGCGCTTCGTCGCAAAGAGAGGGCCCAAATTACATTTGGCCATCTCTTCGCTGTCGCTTTTCTCACGAAAACCCATGTATCGACAT
>CAZGMW010000116.1:0-5596 GCA_964526895.1 uncultured Planococcus sp.
AAGAAAAGCGGAAACGGCCGTTCAGCTCCGACAAGCGTAAGGCACTCTGGCGTAGCGGCATGTTTTCAGCCGCCTAGTCAGAGTGCCTTACGACTCGAGGAGTTGGCCGTTGGAGTCTGGACACAGAAAAGCGACTGCACCCACTCAAATCTAAACAAATAAAAGAGCCAGTAACGAAGAGCAATCACTCTCCTGTTACTGGCTCTGATTTTATTTGTCCAAAAATCTTTTACGGACATGTGGCGGCGGCAACATACAGCTATTCAGCTTGCCGAATACCTTGTAGCGGTTATTGGCAATAACGTCGTACGCGCCATCCCGAATCACTGCCGGAAACGGACGCAGATGATATGCCAATTTCCATAATCCCGTCAAATGATGGGAGATTCTCAAAGCTCCTTCAGATTTCACGAAAGCTTCTCCTTTTTCGATCAGCACAAGGCTGTCGACATCGTCCGGAATATTATGTTCACGAGACAGCTTTTCACCGACTTCACTTTGCAGCGAAGCAAATTGAAAATAGCCTGCCGGATCGTGATTGATGATGAACTGGACACTCGAATCGCAAAAATTGCAATCGCCATCAAACAGCACTACTGCATGGTCCATTCTGTTTTCCTCCTCTGCAAAACGTCTTAATCTACTAAATAACCTTTCTTGTTTCTTCCTAAACCCTATTATTTTGCCACAGTTCCCTGATGGAAAAATAATCTCCATCCATTCGCCCGTTTTTTCCAGACAGAACTGCGGTTTGTGTTTCTTCCGGTTGTTTTATTTTCTATCCGGTATGTTGTTAGGACCGCCTCGTCGCCAAGTTGATGCATTTTAAAATTAGACAGCTCCATATGATCGGGACTTAGTGGATGATCTTCATCGTATTCCGATCTCAGAATAAGCCCGCCGCTGCTGCCGAACTCATAAAATTCATCATCCAGCACTTCCGCCAGTTTTGCTCGGGATGTCCTTACATCCGGAGCAATATGCCGGCATTCCAATTCATAAATTTCACGTTCCAAATTGTCCATTTAACATCCCACCCTTTTTATTTCCCGGGAAATATATCTCGCTTCCCTTTATAAATCAACCATACTCTATGTAAATAAAATAAGGAATGCCCCAGTCCAATAAACCGGGGCACTTCCTTATTCTTTGTCGTTTTCATTTTCACCGTCGTAGAAATCTTTCATTTGTGCGTCATCTCCAGGCTGATCTTGCGGACCATCAGATGAACCGAAATCTTCTACATCTTCAAAACTGTTATTGAAGTCGCGAATCCGTCCGTCTTCTTTTTCAACTGGCTGATCAGTTGAACTTTGAAGCACTTCCTCTTCAACAGGGCGGCTTTCCAGATCGAGTTCTGCGTCTGCATGGTCAATACATGTTAACGCAGTTGGCAAAGCTTCCATTCGTTCGTAAGGAATTTCCTTGCCGCAGACGGCACATTTGCCATACGTCCCCGCTTCTATCGCTGCAAGAGCCGCTTTAATATCTTCGATTTCTTCTTCTTTAAACTGCGTCAATGCCATTCCTCTTTCTTGGTCGAAGAGATCCGTCGCATTATCCGCTGGATGGTTATCATAATTTGAGAGTTCCGTTCTTTCGAACTCCTCTGTATGTTCTACGCGATCTTCCAAATCCTCTAATTGGTCAGTCAATTGTTTCTTCAATTGTTTCATTTGTTGGTCTGTCATGCCGATTCCTCCTCAAAAACTACTTGTTCTGTATATTTCCTAATTGAGAGAAATCAAACCTGTGCTTTCAATCATCAAACCGTTCAAGCAGACTCAACAAGTACTCATCAAGGCGGTGGCGAATCAGTTCATCTGACAAGCCTGTCATACCGAGATCGGTCCAGCCCCCGTAAACTTTTGGCGGTCCGTCCACTGTATCTGTTAATGACAACAGATCCCAATAAGGGTCGTAGTGAAAAGTATCTTCGGCGTACTTAATATACGCATCCAGAAAATCATCGGCTGCAGAGAGGCCATATAATTGAGTCAAGTTTACCCGGCAATGGCCAATGTCCACTCCTGCAGGCCCGCGGCAGGCATTCACCCAGTCTACAAGACCGGAAATTTCCCCATTATGCCAAAGAATATTTCCCGGATGATAGTCTCGGTGGATAAAACAATATTCTGCCCGCGGCCGGACTCCGGCTACTATATAAAAAGCGCGCATCCAATCATCCTGATATTTCGACCATAGCGGTTTTTCCAACTTCAACGCATCATTATAGGAAAAATATTCGTAATCGAAGTTCCCGGCTTTCTGCTGATGAATTTTCACCAGACACTCAGCCATCTTATCGAGCCACACGTCCTTATCATCAGGCTGTAAAATAGTAGTACCGGTAAGTTTTGTCATCAGCACTGCAGGCATTCCGCACTTCTCTCCGGTCTCATCAAATGCTATAACTTCCGGTGAAGGTATGGATAGAAAAGATGCTTCGCGCAGACTTCCTGCTTCATGTTTGGCCAGATCCGGTTCCATCTCCAACCAGTCTTTTTTATGGAATAACCGGAGGATCAAACTCTCCTCCTCTTTATCTTGAAAAGGTACGTCGAATACAAGTGAAGACGTGCCTCCCTGTAACTTCTTTACCTGTGCTCTGTCCACTGGCTTCCTAATAATCGCTTCAATCCAGGCAATACTTTCTGAAGTCGGCTCCTTATAGTTTTGAATATTCATCGATCTCACCACTTTCTCACTGTACAATCCTGATTTTTATTTCCATTTCATCTTATAACACATTATCGCTGACTTCATCCTCCAGCCATTGCAATTCTTACGAGAGTTTAGACAGGGGCCGAATGGGTATGCTTTTTATATATTATGAAATTGAAATTCATGCCTTTTCCAGCCATTCGGCTTCATACATAAGGAGGATAAAAATCGATGAGAGTAAAAAAACCGATTCCAAAAGCAAAAGAGTTCGACAGTACACTGTCTTTGATCAATGAAGGTTTCAACTTCCTGCCAAGTCGCCGTAAAGAACTTGGGTCAGATATTTTCGAAGCCCGTTTACTAGGCAGAAAATCTCTTTGCATCGCCGGTGAAGAAGCGGCAGCAGTTTTTTATGACAATAAATATTTCAAGCGGGAAGGTGCGGCTCCAAGCCCGTTGAAGAAGACTTTGCTCGGTGAAGGCGGGCTCCACGGTCGAGACGGAGAAGACCATCATCACCAGAAACGAATGTTTTTATCCATGATGACGCCTGAAAGACTGGAAGATATGAAGCGGATGGCAATAGAAGAGCTGGATAAAAAAGCTTCGCAATGGGAATCCATGGACGAAGTTCTGTTGCTCGATGAAATTGAAGAAGTGCTGGCGCGCTCTGTCATGAATTGGGCAGGACTGCCGTTAAAAGAAAGTGAAGTAAAACAGCGGACACAGGAACTTGTTGCAATGGTCGACTCTTTTGGCGGATCGCTTACCCGTTTCAAAGAAGGGGCTGAAGCACGCAAAAGCCATGAAGCCTGGTTGAAAGAAATCATCAGCGACATCCGGGAAGGCATCTATTCCCCTCCATCCCATACAGCTGCCTATATCGTAGCGATGCAAAAAAGCCCGGAAGGAAAGCTGTTGGATATGAATGTTGCTGCGGTCGATTTAAATAACGCCTATCGCCCAATTATTGCGGCAGCGTACCTGATTGTCTTCGGGGCCTTGGCGATCCATGAATATCCCGAAATGAAAGGCAAACTGCAGGCTGACCAAAAGAACTTCAGCAAACTTTTCGCTCAGGAAGTGCGCCGTTATTATCCTTTTGCACCAGCCATGGCAGCAAAAGCGAATCGCGACTTCATCTGGCATGGTTACCATGTTAAAGAAGATATGCTCGTCGTGCTGGATCTATTCGGCACTAACCGCCATCCCGATAACTGGGAAAATGCCGATGAATTCATACCTGAACGCTTTGAAAACTGGAAAGGCAGTCCGTTCGCGTTTGTGCCTCAAGGCGGCGGCGATCATCATGCCGGCCACCGTTGCGCCGGTGAATGGATGACTGTAATGGTCATGCAGTCTTTCTTTAAATATTTGACGGAAAACATCACTTACACCGTTCCTGAACAGGACTTGAGTTATGATATGGCGCGGATGCCAACAATGCCGAAAAGCCGTTTCATCATCAGTGAGGTTATGAAAATCCGTCAATCACCCGACAACATTATTAATCATCGACAAAGCCAGACAGTCATGTAGTTAAGAAAAGCGGAAGCGCCCGTTTAGATTCGAAAGGCATAAGACGATTTGGCGAAGCGGCGTTCTTTGCCGTATAGCCAAAGTGGCTTATGACCCGAGAATCTGGGTGCTGGAGTCTGGACAGTGAAAAAGGTGATTGACAGCGAACCCCGCTTCTTATACGATGTATTAGGAAATTAAATAACCCGGTGACGGGAGAGGTTCATAGCATTTCACCCTCTATAAAAAACTATGGATTTTGAAACTCAGCCAAATCCACATGCGATTTGGCTTTTTCTTTTTCCCGTTTTTATAGCCTCTCTCGACACCTATATTCGAGGAGGCTCCTTTTAATGGCAGGAAGAAATGAAGACACGTTGAATCACTTAACATTGCTAGGCAATCAAGACACAAAATATAAATATGAATATGCTCCGGAAGTTCTGGAAGCGATCGATAATATGCATAGCCGCGATTACTTCGTGAAATTTAATAATCCGGAATTCACATCCCTTTGTCCGCAGACCGGCCAGCCGGATTTCGCCACGATTTACCTGAGCTTTATTCCCGATAAAAAGTTGGTGGAAAGCAAATCGCTGAAATTGTATTTCTTCAGTTTCCGCAATCACGGAGATTTCCATGAAGACGTGGTCAATATCATTATGAATGACTTGATCGATCTGCTCGATCCTCGCTATATCGAAGTGTGGGGGAAATTCACTCCACGAGGTGGCTTGTCAATCGACCCTTACACGAATTACGGTAAACCTGGAACAAAATATGAAGAAATGGCATCGTACCGGATGATGAATCATGACATGAATCCTGAAACGATCACCAATCGATAAGGAGGAAAATTCATGTTACTTTATTTGAACGGCGCGTTTGTCGGTTTATTGATCCTATCCAATATTTTAGCGGTGAAATTATTCAGCATCGGAGAGTGGATGGTGCTGCCGGCAGCAGTCATCGTCTATGTTTTCACCTTCCCGATCACCGATACGATTGCGGAAGTTTATGGCAAAGAAGCGGCAAGAAAAACAGTTTTTGCCGGTTTTATCACGCAACTCGCGGCTCTGGCGTTCATCTTTTTCGCCATCCATTTGCCGGCCGCACCATTTTTCGGTGACCAGTCCTCGTTCGAATCGATCTTTTCAGCAGGCTTCCGTGTCACATTGGCCAGCCTGATTTCTTATTTCATCAGCCAGAACCTGGATGTTACGATTTTCCACAAATTAAAAGAGCGCCACGGCGAATCCAAATTGTGGGTCCGCAATAACGCTTCTACGATGGTGAGCCAGCTTGTCGATACGACTGTTTTCATCACGATCGCATTTGCTGGAACTTTGCCTGTCGGCGCTTTGATCGGCATGATTATCACGCAATACCTGTTCAAGTGGATCGTGGCAGCAGC
>CAZGMW010000117.1:0-4272 GCA_964526895.1 uncultured Planococcus sp.
ACAGCCTCCGCCCACTGGGCAGTCCGCCGACAGCGGACTGCTTTCCATATGAATGCGTTTTTCTTTTGATGAAAGCCACAGTAAATGGGTGTTCGTAAGATAAGAGGCGTAAACCGTAAGATACAACTCAAAAAACGTAAGATAAAAATGCGAAAACATAAGATAGCCGCCCAAAATCATCAGATAGAACTCCATCCCTGTGAGCCGACTCACTAGGCAATCCGCAAGAAGCGGACTGCTTTCCATTCTTCTTCCTCCCTCCAACAAAAAAACCGCCCGCCCCATTCGGGACGAGCGGTTTGCACTATTACTGGTTGATTGAATTGGAGATAAACTTAGCAAATTCAGCTCTTGTAGCTTTAGCATCCGGTTTGAATGATCCATCGTCGTATCCTCTAGCCAAGTTGCTTGAAGCGACTCTAACGATATCCGATTCAGCCCAGTGACCATCGATATCAGAGAATGATACTGATGTGTTTGATGCTTTCATTGCGTAAGCTCTTGTCAGCAACGCACTGATTTCAGCACGTGTGATGTATGCGTCCGGCGCAAAGTTGCCGTTGCCGCGTCCAGCGATGATGCCTTTTTGGTGAACAGCATTAATGTAGCCTGCTGCCCAGTGCTTAGAAGATACATCGTTGAATGATGACCCTGAAACAGGGCTGATTCCAAGTGATTTAGCGATCATCGTTGCAGCTTCTGCTCTGTTTACAGAGTTTTCTGGTCTGAATTCGCTGTGGTCATAACCTGTGATGATGTTTCTCAAGCTCAAATCTGTGATTGGTGCATAAGCCCAGTGTGATTTTGATACATCATAATACTGGCCTTTTGGAAGATCCGGTTTTGGTGCCGGAGCTGGTGCCGGTTTTGGTGCTGATACTGTTGTTACTGCTGCTTTGACGCTTGACAAGCGTTTAGCGCCTGCATATTTAGGAGCCCAGTATGGGTTAGTGTTAATGTTTGAGATTGAAATTCCTTGGCTTTCAGCTGAAATGACATTGCCATTTCCGATATAGATTCCAGTGTGCGAGATTCCCGGCTTATATGTATTTGCGAAAAATACTAAATCGCCTTTTTGAAGGTTACTCTTGGAAACTGCTGTACCTACGCCATATTGTTCTGCTGATGTTCTTGGCAAGCTGATGCCGAAATGTCCGTATACGTATCTGATATATCCTGAGCAATCGAATCCGGAAGGTGTTGTTCCGCCCCATAGATATGGAACGCCTTTAAATTTAAGAGCATATTCTGCAATCTGGTCTGGTGTTGCGCCACTGGCTTCTGCTTCACTAGTCATTATTGGTGCTGCCGAAATTAATAGAACAGCAATCATCATTAGCATTATACGTTTCTTCAAATCGTCACCTCTATAAGTTAGTGGACCCGGAATGTTGATCAGACATCGAATCAAATTTCTTTTTCTGAAATACCTTTATTGCATATTCAAATACTAACAGAATAAACATCAAAGATTGGTTACAGTTATATTACAGTTGTGTAACAAGTTACTCTTTCATGTTTATTAATGGAAAATGAGGGTATTTATTAGCGATTTTTAGGTTCATTGGGCTTAATTAAAGGAGAAATTTAGACACCAAAAAAGCCCTTCAAGCATTGAGCTGAAGGGCTTTTTGTTATATTTGCCAACAATTAATCGCGGTTTTCTCCCCAACATTCCGTATTTTTCAATCCTGGAATATCTTTTGCATAGAATTCTGGGTTTTTGCCTGCTTTACGCTGGCTTGTGTAATTATCGAGCACTTTAAAGGCAGTGCCGCCGAGCAATGCAATAACAACCAGGTTGAGCACAGCCATGAGGCCCATGAACAGATCGGCCATATTCCAAACCAGGCTGACTTGCGCCAATGCGCCGAACATGACCATTGCCAATACGCCGAAACGATATGCTGTCAACCAGCCTTTATGGGCATTGATGAATTCGATGTTCGTTTCACCGTAATAATAGTTTCCGATAATCGAACTGAACGCGAAGAATAGAATCGCGATAGCCAGGAAGTAAGGAGCCCAGTCACCGACATGGACGCCAAGCGAGTCCTGTGTCAGCAAGATTCCTTCTTGCTCGCTTGTATTGTAGAGATCGGCAAGAATGATGATGAAAGCTGTTGCCGAACAGATGATGATCGTATCAAAGAATACGCCCAAACTTTGCACAAGCCCTTGTTTAGCCGGGTGTGAAACGTTTGCTGACGCTGCAGCGTTCGGAACAGAACCCATACCGGCTTCGTTCGAGAACAAACCACGGCGTACACCTTGCATGATTGCCGCACCGACACCGCCGCCGACAGCTTCTTCAAGGCCAAATGCATTTTCGATGATTAGCATGAATACAGCCGGAATTTCCGTGATATTCATGATGATGATATAGATGGCTACGATCAGATAGAGCACTGCCATAACCGGCACGACTACCTGTGTAACTTTGGCAATCCGTTTAACACCGCCGAAAATGACAATCGCCGTCAATAGGACCAGTCCAAGTCCTACTGTCCAATCGGGTATCGTGAATACATCACCGAATGACTGTGCAATTGTATTGGACTGCACCGAGTTGAATATAAATCCGAAAGCGAGTGTCAGAAGCACCGCAAAAACGATTCCGAGTTTCCGGTTGCCAAGCGCTTTCTCCATATAATAAGCCGGACCGCCGCGGAATTGCTCGCCGTCACGCACTTTATAGACTTGAGCCAATGTACTTTCTACAAACGCTGTCGCCATACCGATCAGCGCAATCATCCACATCCAGAATACCGCTCCAGGGCCACCAATGGCCACGGCCAACGCTACTCCTGTAATATTTCCTGTCCCAACACGTGAAGCTGTTGAAATGGTGAATGCCTGAAAAGCCGAAACCCCGTTTTCTCCATCTTTCTTTTCGCTGATGACACGGAACATCTCACCGAAAAGTCGAACTTGAACGAATTTCGTCCGGATCGTAAAGTAAATCCCCAATCCCAACAATAACGCGATCAATATGTATGTCCATAACAAATTATTCCCTTCGTCGACGAGCCACGTCAACGCATCTAAAATTGCATCCATTCTGATAAATCCTCCTCTAAGTTGAACCAAACTTATTGTCTATACCCTTAACCGCAATCGAAAAAACATAGGCAGGGTGAACTTCCTGCGCAAAAGAAACCTTTTCTGCGCCAATAAATAAAACCCTCTTTTTCAAGAGGGCGTTTCTTTTGCTCATTCTACCTTATCATACCGGCAAAGCCTGTGTTAGTGTCAATAGCATTAATTGGGTCACATATTTCCCGGGAAATATGCTTAAGTGTTTCTCAGGATTTCCGCCAGAATGCGGGCGCCGGTGTCAAGAGCCGCCGGATTGAACGTCATATCGGGATGATGCAGACCCGGAGTCAAATCCGCCCCGACACCGATCATAGCCGCTTTCAGTTCCGGCTTTCGGATCGTATAGAAGTGAAAATCATCTGCACCGGGAGTATGGAGCGGCGCGGCCGTATTCTCTTCTCCTATTACATTCCGTATGGCAGTCCGCGCAATTCCCATTGCCTCCTCGGACACTTCCGCAGCCGGCGTATAATCGGTCCATTCCCAGTCAACGGCCACATTATAAAGTTTAGTAATCGCCGCAAAACCTTCATCAATCCGTTTCCGCAATTCATCCATCAAGTCATTCGATTGCGACCGGACATCCAGAGCAAACGTCGCACTCCCCGGTATGATGTTCAGGCTGTCCCCGCCCATCCGTACATTCGTCAGTTTCGCCGAATAGGATTCAAATGGCGAAAAATAAATCGACTTCACGAATTGATGGATGGCTGCAATAACGTCCATCGCATTTCTGCCCTGGTGCGGACGGGCACCGTGCGCATCGTCACCTGTAATTTTTCCCCGCAGGAAAATTCCAGCGCCGTGATGCAGCGCCGGCGATACTTTGCCGAGCGGCAATTCCTCCGCCGGACGCAAGTGGACACCGTACAAATGGCTGACCCCTTCGGCAGCTCCGCGTTCAATCATCGACAACGAACCGTTGCCTTGTTCCTCCGCTGGCTGGAAAATAAAACGCACACGCTTCGTCAGAGTTTCATTTTGCAGATACAATAAAGCCCCGAGCACCATGGCCATGTTGGCATCATGCCCGCATGAATGATTCGCCTGCATCTTGCCATCCACTTCCTGCCAGAGCGCATCGATGTCAGCGCGCACTGCAACTATCCGATCACCTTCCCCTATTTCCGCAATCAAACCGGTAAGATCATCAAAAATATTGTAGCGGACACC
>CAZGMW010000117.1:4372-5541 GCA_964526895.1 uncultured Planococcus sp.
GCTTCCGCCGTCTTCGCCATTTGCACAGCGGGAAAAATTCCGCCCGCTTTCATCAATTTGATATTGATATAATCGGCTGCGTCCAGGCGGATGATTTCCAGCACATCTTCCATCGACTGCACGCTTTCATCCGCCATGATCGGCGTCGAAACTTTCCGCCTCACTTCAGCGAGTCCGCGGATATCTCCCATCTTGATCGGCTGTTCAATCCATGTCAGATTGGCGCCTTCCAGACGATTGATCGTTTGCACAGCTAGCCCGACCGTTTTCCAGCCCTGATTTACATCAATCCTTATCGGCATCTCTTTGCCCACAGCCTCGCGTACAGCATAAATCCTTTCGATGTCGAGTGCTGCGTCGTCGCGTCCAACTTTCAGTTTCAAACTGGAGAATCCCTGTTTTATAGCTTTTTTTGCTTTATCCGCCATAACTTCCGGTGCCTCGATACTCAACACTTTCGGGTATTGCAGATTGTCATGCGCGCGTCCGCCAATCAGATTGTAAACCGGCTGACCCACCGCTTTCCCCATCAAGTCAAAGCAAGCAATATCGATGGCGGCTTTTGCTGCCGGATTGCCGGCAATCGCGCCGTCCATCAGGTGATGGATCTGCTCGATATCAAACGGGCTGCGGTCGAGTATTTGCGGCACCAGCACATTCTTTAAAATTTCAAACGCCGCGTCCACCTGCTCGCCGGTCACATGCTCATCCGGCACCGCCTCGCCGAAACCGACGATTCCATCATCGGTGTGGAGCCTGACAATGATCGCCGCCATGCTCGGATAAGTCGCATACGAAATAATGAACGGCTCTTTCAATGGAAACTGGACCGAATAAATATCTGCCTTGACGATTTTCATGTGGGATGCGCTCCTTTGGGTGAAGTGGTTGTTATTTATGATTGTAGCGTTGTTTGTAGGTGGAGGCTAGGGTGGTGAGGTGTGGTTTTGATGGGTGGTGGCGTATAGCGGTGGGATGTTGATGTATAGTTGTGATTTAGTGTCGTATAGATTCTAATTAGTGTCGTATAGCGACGGTTTGTTGCCGGATAGTGGGTTTTACTTAACGGACCGACTTTTCCTCCGGCTCTCATCAAAAGAAAAGTGCATTCGATTGGAAAGCAGCCCGCGCAAGCGTGGGCTGCCCAGTGGGCGGCGCTTCGGCCGCCG
>CAZGMW010000118.1:0-5490 GCA_964526895.1 uncultured Planococcus sp.
GACATCTTCCCAAGTTCGTGCACAAGGCAATGTTAACATACCTTTGAGTTGAAGCTGGCACGTGAGTTGTTGCGAACCAATTGTGCAATGTCCTGTGACGTGGATAGGCGAAATATCGCGAATATCGCTATTGCGTTTTTTCACTTCATCAAGATTGACCATCTGGTCGATCTTCATCCCGTCTCTGCGATGCTTTTGAAGCTGTTGAATCGCTATTTTCATAAGTAATCACCTCAAGACAACAAAGTTGATTATATAATGAGCAGAAAAAGATGTCAAGAAAAAATCTTGTCACACGATTCCCAACATCGTTATACTTAGACTTAAGTTTACCAAAGGAGTTGGTCGAATGAAAGCTGCAGGCATTATAGTCGAATATAACCCGTTTCATAATGGCCATTTGCATCATGCACGGGGCGCCAAAGAAAACGCAGGAAGTGATATTCTAATCGCTGTCATGAGTGGACAATTTCTTCAGCGCGGGGAACCGGCATTCGCTGACAAATGGGCACGGACGGAAATGGCGCTTGCAAACGGCGTAGACCTGGTAATCGAACTGCCCTATGTTTACGCGACCGCTCAGGCCTCAGATTTCGCGAGAGGCGCTATTGCGCTGCTCGACGCAATAGGATGTGAATCTTATTGCTTTGGCAGTGAGCAAGGGAACATCAATCCTTTCCTGAAGTCACGCCAATTGCTCAATAAGGAAAATAAAGATTACCAGCATAGAATTCATCAAGCTGTCCAATCGGGCATCAGCTATCCGAAAGCATTGAACGAAGCTTACCAGGCAATCACTGCTGGACAAGAAGGATTTGCGGATCTGACAAAGCCGAATAATATATTGGGCTATCACTACATGGAAGCGGCAGAACGGATTTCATCTTCAATGCAGCCAATGACTATCCAGCGGATCGGCGCAAATTATCATGATCCCATTACAGAAGGATTATCAATCGCCAGTGCGACTGGTATCCGAAAGGCTTTTTTTGAAGGTGGTTCCCTAGAAGAGCTGTCGCTGTACATGCCGTCGTATTCTCTGGAAGCTCTATCAAAATTCGCTCAGGAATATGGGCGGTTCGGCAGTTGGGAAGCATTTTATCCATTACTTCGCTATACCATTTTAAAAGATCGTCCGCAAAGCCTTAAGCGGTACGCAGAAGTTACAGAAGGAATTGAAAATCTCATCTATGAAGCTGCCAGCAAAGAACAGAATTTTGAACATTTCATCGGACGGATAAAATCCAAACGATTTACCAGAACCCGTATTCAACGAATGCTGACACATATTTTCACCGGTTTTACATGGGAGCAGTTAAAATCATTCGAACAGCCGTCTTATTTGCGCTTGCTGGGCATGACCCAGGCCGGACGCCAGTATCTGAATGCACAAAAAAAGAATATCAGCCTACCCATCATCAGCCGCGCCGCCGATTTGGCAGACGACAGTATGGGCAAACTTGATATTCATGCCAGCAATCTTTATTTGCTGGGTCTCGGGGCAGGCAATCTAAAAAAAGAGTTTACCACACCGCCAATTTATTTAGGTTGAAGCTGTTCCAAATAATCCAGTGCATCCTGCAGTTTTTTCACCGGCACGATTTCCATATCTGTGCCGATTTCTTCTGCAGTTTCCACGGCTACGTCATAATTGCTTTCACCGTCAGCCGAAAGTTCATCATCCGGAGCAAAAAAGATTTCCATTCCATCATTCTCGGCAGCCATCACTTTCTGGTCAATCCCACCGATGCGTCCGACTTCTCCTTCACTTTCCATTGTGCCTGTGCCTGCCACATCGTATCCTCGGGTGATATCTTCTTCCAGCAATTGATTGATGATTTCCAAAGTGAACATCAAGCCGGCAGAAGGTCCGCCAATCTCATCGGAATCAATTGAAACTTCCGGATCCGTAATAATCGTTTTATCTTCTACAAAGGAAATTCCGATACCCGCCCGCTCAATGTCAGTAGGAAGCGGTTCCAAAGCAATTGTCTCGACCATTTCGCGGCCGTCCCGATCAAACACCAACTCCACTGTATCCCCCGCTTGCATAGCTGAGAGATACTCGATAAAGTCCTGTTGGTTATCAAACTGATTGTCATCTATCGATAGAATTCGGTCCCCGGCTTTAAGGATATCATCCGCCGCTCCGCCTTCCAGAACGTTGAGTACAAAAACTCCAGCCGTTACAATTTCATATGGCATATCGGCTGTTTCAAATGCAGCTTTCAAGGCATTAATCTGGGAATCCGACATCAGTTTCAGCTGCCTGACATTATATTCTTCATCCGTTTCATGCGGGCTGCGCACTTGCTGAGGCTGCAAAATTTTATAACCTTCCTGGAATTGTGCATATACATAAAGTGCTGGTGTCGCATTCAGCATCGAAATGGTCATTAAACTGAAAGTTCCTTCATCATCCTCATCCCCGCCCACCACTTCGACGAGTGGAGATAATTCATATGCACTGCCTGGGCGCGAGATGTAACTGTCCAAACGGTAAAATGAAATGAATACAACGACTGCAAGTAATATAAAGGAAAAAATCATGTTCTTTTTATTCATCGAATAATCCTCTCTTATCCAGAAACAGAATAGCAAAAAAGCCACGAAAAACCGTGACTTAATCGAATTTTTGTTTCAAGGCTTTTTCTACAGGCGCCGGTACCAGCCCTGTAATGTTCCCGCGGTATTTGGCAACTTCCTTGACGATGCTTGAACTGAGAAATGAATATTGGTTGTTGGACACCATAAATAATGTCTCGATGTCTTCATTCAGAAAACGGTTCATGGATGTAATCTGCATTTCGTATTCAAAATCCGACACAGCACGAAGCCCTCTTATAATTGCATTGGCTTTGACTTCCACCGCATAATCGATCAATAATCCTCCGAAGGAATCTACTGTGGCATTTGGGATTGAACTGGTGACTTCAGAAATAAGCGAGATTCTTTCCTCGACGTTGAAAAGCGGATTTTTTGAAGAATTGTTCATGACAACGACTTTCACTTCATCGAAAATCTTCGAAGCTCTTTTGATGATATCCAAATGCCCCATTGTAATCGGATCGAAACTTCCTGGAACTACAGCAATCTTACTCAATGACTTCTCCCTCTTCCCCTGTATAGCGATAAATCGAAATGGCTATTCCGCCGTAATTTTCATTTTTGAAACGCTCGAAGTACTTGGTCCGATCTGCAAGCTCCACACCTTTTTCATGTTCACAGACGACAATCGAATCCCGTGTGAGAATTCCTGTTTCAGCTGCAAAATCCATCAGCTCATAAGCTTCTGTAATATGGTAAGGCGGATCGAGAAACAGCAGTCTCGCCTTGAAATCATTCTTCTTCAACACTTTGATAGCCCGCTTGGCATCGTTGCGATAAACTTCCGCGTTTTCGCTGAGTCGTGTTTTTTCAAGATTTGCACGGATTGTTTCTATAGCTTTTCCGTCTTTATCGATAAAAACGGCTTTGTCTATCCCGCGGCTCAGAGCTTCGATGCCTAGGCCCCCGCTTCCCGCAAATAAATCCAGCGCATTGCCCCCATCGAAAAAAGGGCCGATCATATTAAAAACCGACTCTTTTACTTTATCAGTGGTCGGACGTGTGGAATTACCAGGGACCGCCTTCAAAGGCAGTCCTTTTGCTTTGCCTGCAACTACGCGCATGTTTCTGCCTCCAGTTAATGATTTTCTTGATGCAATACAGAGTGAAAATGGTAGAATGGTTACTGGAAAGGACGTGTTCAAATGATCCAGCGATTTATAGAGCTTGGAGAAGGCTACGGAGACATCTATGAACTCCGGGAGTTGATGATGGCAAACCGCAGCCGTTTTATGCACGGTTTTGTATTCCATACATCAGAAATGGATGGAAAACCTGTATTATCGATAGCTGCAGCTTTTAAACCTGCAGAACAAGGCAATTTCATGCCTATTTACATTTGCCGGGAAGGGATTCCCGAAAATTCAAAACGCCTTGATTTATTCGAAGAAGCAGTCAAAGAACTTGGCGCCTTGCCTATCCATATGGACGTCAAACACTCGAGCATATATGCTGACCGCCAATTCTTTTTCAGCCACCTGATTTCGGTTTTGCGCCTGAATCATTATATTCCTCCGATGCAATAATCAGAGGCCTATTTTATAATCGTACTCTTTTGCTTTATCGGGTTTGGCGTTTTCATATTCCGTTTTGATAAACGGTCTCTGTGACTCCAGCACTTGCTTAACATAAGGCAATTTCAGCAATTTTGCCATCGTGGTTTCAATTGCATCCTGATCCATATATAAAACGACATATTTCAATTTTCTCGAAATGAAATGAACATGTCCAAACTTACGCAATGATTTTGCCTGTTTCAAATGATGCACATAGACGATAAGTCCCTGGCGATCATGCATAGCCATCCCTCTTTTCTTAACTTCTAGAATACCATAGGAAAGAAAAAAGCCGCAACCGGCATAAAGGGAACTTTCTGCCTATGCAGCATATTAACTGACATTGCATTTAACTATTCGATATAATGGGTATAGCTTTACTATAATGAGGGGGTATTACATAGCCATGGATAATAAAACAAAAATAGGCATTGCTGCAGTTGCAGTCGGAGCAGCAGCCTGGGCAGGTTCGAAAGCTTTGGTTACAGCTCAGCCACGCCCCAAAAAAGATGCACTTGAATATGAACGGCCAATGATCCTTGCGCATCGCGGGGGTTCCGCTCTGGCGCCTGAAAGTTCAATGGCGGCGTTCAAAAAAGCGGCATCCTATGGCATAGACGGTTTCGAAATCGATATCCGCCTTACCAGTGATGAAGAGTTGATCGTTTTCCATGATGAATTTATCGATCGTACAACGGACGGTGCCGGCAAGGTTTCCGATTTAACACTTGAAAAACTCCGTACGTATGATCTTGGTTACCATTTCGAAGATCTTGAAGGACAGCACTCTTACCGCGGCAAAAAGGAAAAAATTGTCACTTTGAGTGAATTACTGAAAGAATTTCCGGAAATGTATATCAACATCGATATGAAAGATTCACCTGAAACCTACGAAGGCAGCCTCATGCCTTCAAAATTGTGGCGCTTAATCGAATCGGAAGGTGCCGTTGACCGCGTCGGTGTCACCAGTTTCTACGACGAACAAATCGACCGTTTTAACCTTTATGCACAGAACCGGACGGTAATCGGAGCCGGAGAAAATGAAATCAAGAAAGCTTACGGTGCGTTCAACAGCCAGTTTGGCCATTTATATAAGCCGAGAGCCGATATGATTCAGATTCCGATCCGTTCTTCCGTATTCAATCTGGTGTCGCCTCGTTTTATTGCATTTTTGGGCGAGCTGAATATACCGGTCCATTACTGGACAATCAATGATCCGGAAGCGATGCGTGCGTTGGTCGCTGCTGGAGCAAAAGGGATCATTACCGACCGGCCTGATTTGGCTGTGGAAGCAATTAAAGAAGCTAAATAATTTTATGAAAAAAAA
>CAZGMW010000119.1:0-1922 GCA_964526895.1 uncultured Planococcus sp.
AAAGGGGTAATTTTATGTTTGCAGTGAATGTGGAAGGCGCCATTCACCGGAATGGCCAATGGCTGTTGATCCGGAGAAGCGAAAAGGAAGAACACGCAGGCGGCAGTTTGTCGCTGGTGGGTGGACAATGTGATATCGAGGGCTTTTCTTCGGATATTTTAGAACGAACTCTGGAACGGGAAATTTTTGAAGAAGTCGGCTGTGAAGTATTTGGAATGAAATATGTGAACAGTTCTTCGTTTGTAACAGATTCTGGAGTGAATGTTATTGATATCGTCTTTTTTTGCCGGCACCGGTCAATCGAACCTTTTGCAAAGAGTCTGGATGAAGTTGATGAAGTCTTATGGATGACTACCGAAGAAATTCTTGCTCACCCCGAGTTGCCCGACTATCTCAAGGTGAATATCAGTCTGGCGGATAAATTCTTGTAGGAATTTTCATTCATGTAACGAAAAGAGGCCAATGGATTTAAACATCTCTGGCCTCGCACGTTATATGTTTTCGCCGTTCAGTCGATTTCGACAATCTCTTCATATTGCATGCCAAGATAGCGGTATTTTATGTACACATTATGGATTTCTTTGTCATCAAAAACGTTCACCCCGTAAATTACGTCATCCCGGGTGGCAGTTTCATCATTGAGTTTCTTGAGATTAGCAGAAGGTGAAGTATCTTTCTTTATAGTTACATCCTCGATATTCGTAAAGTTATATTCTGCCGCTTCCTTGCCGTCAGCCTTGTCTGTTATGACAAAACCCAATAATGCATTGCTGACTTGAACTTTCGTTTCCGCAGGAGCTTCACCGTTATTCACCAACACATCTACTATTTCCAAGTTTTGAAAGCCTTTATTGCCGACGCCGACAATAACTGATTTTTTATCGTTGCTCCAGGCAAGCGTTCCGATCTCCAAAGGAGGATTTAAGATCAAATAAAAATAGATGCCACCGATTATTACTGCAAGAGCAGAAAATGATATCACAAGTCTTTTCTTCAGCTTCTTCGCCCCCCATTTAAAGGTATTCAACTACTCGATCTCTCTACTATTCAGAGGTTAATAGTCTCCCAGCGTTTCTAAGTACGTGTAAAATTCATCGATCCTGCTCAGTAACCCGCAGCCATTCATCTTCCAAAATTGCCATTTCCCACAGACTCCAATACTCATTGCCGAACTTTTGATGATCGCGCAGGAGACCTTCTTTTTGAAAACCGGCTTTTTCATAACAAGCAATGGCCGGTTTATTGAAATCAAAGACGCCGAGCGTCACTCGATGAAGCTCGAGTTCTTCAAATGCGATTTTCAGCATCTGTTGCATCATCTGCCTGCACATCCCCTTGCCTTTCACCTCTGAATCTCCTATAAGGACGCGTCCGATCCGCGCTGAGCGATTATTCCGGTCAATCCGTGTCAGGGAAATGTGGCCGACTACTTTATCCATATCTCCATCAATCACACTATAGATATAGGATGACGAATTTTTTCGATTGGCGTCTTTCAGATATTCTTCCAATTGAAATTCGTTTAGTGGAAAGACGAAACTCGGGCCTGCCCATTGAAGCATGAACTCCGGCGTTTCCACCCAGCCGATCAATTGCTTGAAATCGGCTGGTTCAAAATAGCGTAAAGTAATCATTGACGTCCACTTCCTCTTCCGTAAATTCAGCTTACCACCAATACTTTACCCTATCTCCATCCGTCCTAAAATTGCTTTCCACATGTTTATTCACCGTTTGAAATCGACTGCGCTTTCTTTTCTGTCCCGCTCTTCCAGATATTCATCCAGCGCGGATTTTTTCGGTTTCTCTCCGAGCATGATTTTATGGATCTCATTCAATAACATCAGCCCTCTTATCAGGATGCCGAGTATGATGCCAAATGCCAGCAGACCGCCGACAAGTGGCCCAAAAAACAGCAATAGATA
>CAZGMW010000119.1:2022-5485 GCA_964526895.1 uncultured Planococcus sp.
TCAAAGTATCCCGGCGTACTTTTGCCAGTTCTTCGAGATAATATTCCAAAGGCTGTTCTTTGATATCGCTGCGTCCACGTGCACCCAGCTCCAATGCCGCACCCCAGACGGCCATTTCTTCTTCAGAGAAATCACGTTTCTCGAATGAAATTGCCTGATGAACTTTTTCAATCGCAGCTATATGCAATAACAACGCGCCGATCGAATTGCTGTTGCGCGTCTGTACCTTATCCAATTCCCGCTCACTAAGACCGCCAATTTCCCATATAGTAACAGCACGTGCATGCTCAAGCATGGAAACCAGATCACCAATTTTATCCGGATACCCTTTTGATGCTTTAATGACATAATCAATCATCTATTCCATCTCCTTTTTGTAATACACCAGCGTAGCACGATCGTTAATCTTTATTTCTTTATCCATACGGCGGTAGCCAAGCTTTTCATATAAATAGCAATTCCCTTTTTCTTCTGCGAGCGTCGACAGCTCCCAGACCTTGTCGTCCTGAAATTTCTGTTCCGCAAGTCTCATCGCCACTTGCGCTATCCCTTTCCCTTGATGGGCTGGACCAATGAATATCGGGCTGATCCACAAGCTGCCTTTCATTTCTTTGCGGACAATATGAATGGCACCAGCCAATTCATTGTCCGCCAGAATCTTGAAATACTCACTTTCCGGATTGTTTATGCGGCTCAGCGTTTTCGCTAAAGGTTCTGTTGCAGGGCTGGTACCGTGATCATGATACTTCTCCAATAAAGGTTTGAATGCTGCGAGTTGTAATTTATGTATCGCTTCTGCATCTGAAGGCGCTGCAGATTGTAACGTGATTTTCATATGGTATGCCTCATTTGCTTAAATCTTTTCCGTCATTGTCTGAAATACCGCGAAATCGGTTTTGAATTCCTCATCCTTACCAAATCCAAACTTTTCGTAGAGACGGATAGCACGCTTATTGAAAGTAGCTACTGTCAGCCGCAGCCGCTTGTCCGGATAGGCTTCGAGAATTTGCTGCTGAATGTAGCCGAAGAATATGCTTCCGAGTCCTTGCCCAACCTCGGTCGGCTTCATGCCAAGCCCGAAGTCGATATAACCGTCCGGATAAACGCCTAACATTCTGCCGGCCGGGACCTGCGCAGAATTTCCCGTACAATAAAATCCAAAAAGCTCACCTTCATCGTTTCGAATCGCCCGGTATGTGCCGTCCAGCATTTCACTCAGCGATTCGTCGCTCAAGCCATTATTATAGAAATCGTAAGGATAAGGATATCGCCAGCTCAGGATTTCGGTTGCGAGTTTTTCGGTCATTGTTTCTGAAGTAAAGTTCATTTTGCACCTTCTTTTTAATTATTGTTCAAGTAAAAGCAGCCGATGAGCATGTGTTTTTTTAATCAAACCGAATTGATCCGTCTTGAGCAACTGGTTGATGCGGTTTGCCTCTTCCCATGCAATCCGATACATTTCTTCGGTAATAACACCTGTTGAAAGGGCTTCTTCAAGTTCTTCGGCATCTTTTTGTATAATGTCGCCGTTAGGCAAAAGAATAATATCCAAAAATAAATCGTCCATCCAGGCGCGGCCATTTTCATTGCCATTTGACAGACAGATGTCGATATACCATTGGACAATTTTCCCCGTTTCATCAAATACCGTCGTTAGCGAAAAACGGTCATTCTTCGGGAAATGTTGAAGCCAGCTGTATCCATTATCGACAACGCAAACTTTAATGTTTGAATAGTCGTATTCCACAGACTCCGTCACTTTTTGCATTATTAATAGGGTGACATCCCCGGTAAAGCTTTCATCGCTTATATTCATTTGTCGGAACTCTTTCTTGATTAACCGGCTCCATCCGGCCCGATCGCCATATTTACGTTTCAATTTTTATCCACCTTTTTATCCAAGAAAGAAAAAAGTGCAGGCACTCTAGTTTGAAAAAAACGATAATGATGTTCGTTTCCTTCCAGTGTGTTAAATTCGGCATGAGAAATTTTCTTTTTCACCTTTTGATAAATCGAGCTGTTCGAAGCGAGAAATTCTTTGCTTATAAATACACCTTTGCCTGCCTCGTCAGTTCCGCAATCCATGTATAGGCTGTTGATGTCAGTTAGATCTGCAGATTCCACCAGGTTTTCCATTTCTTCCTGATTCGCATAAAATGCGCTGGATAGAAGAATTAAATTTTTAAAAACACCCGGATATTGGCAGGCGATATAGAGAGTGATCTGCCCACCCATAGAAATCCCTGCCATCGCTGACTGATTTTTCTGCGTACGGTATTTCTGATCGATCAGTGGCTTTAATTCTTTTACAACAAAGCTGCCGTAAGCTTCCCCTTTTCCACCAAACGAAAGGGACTCATCCGCCAATAACTCCCGGCTGTATTCATTATTTGGCCAAGGACAATATTCATCTTTTCGTTGCGGGCTGTTTTGATCGATGGCGACCACAATAATTTCAAGTTTGTTTTCATTCAAATATTTCTCCAGATGAAGAGATGAGCCGCCAATTGCATATTCGTCATTGAAAACATTCTGGCCGTCATGCATATACAGAACAGGATAGCTTTTTTCCTGTTGCTGATAAGCTGATGGTGTATAAACACGAATCAATCGTTCATTTTTCAGTCGTTCAGAATAGACCGGAAATATATCGATCATAATTTTCTTCCTTTCATAGCAAAGAGAGATGCTTACAATTGCCTTATCTAGTTCAATTCATTTCCCAGATAATGAGTTTCCAGCTCTTCCTCTTTCCCCGGCGACACAAAATACGCTTTTGCATCAGGCCGCGAACTGACAATCCGCTTGATTTCTCCGTCGATATAATGGATGGCGGCTCCGTCATCTGCAGCGATCCCCGGCTGCATGATGCCGTCGTCCACCAGCTTCCGGTAAGTCGGCCTTCTTTCGGCCTCTCCGTCGTAATGCGGGCAATTGCTGCCTGTGAGGAAGCCGAGTGCCGTCAACGGCTCAAGCTTATCGCCATAGGAATCCGTCACACCTTCCTCGAACCAGCAGATAGAACCCGCGCTGATGCCGGCCAAGACGATTCCCTGATCCAGCGCTTTACGGAAGATTTCGTCCAATCCCCATTCCTTCCATAAGGCAAGCAAGTTTTTCGTATTGCCGCCGCCCACATAAATGATGTCTTTGTCCAACACGAAACTTTCAATATCTCTTACCGGTGGCTTGAATAAAGACAGATGGCTCGGCTCACAATTTTCCACGTTAAAGAAATCGTAGAATTTCTGGGTCATGTTTTCATTGTCACCTGCGGCCGTTCCGACATAACAGATTTTCGGTTTGTCTTTTCCTGCCTGCTTGAGAATATAGCGGTCCAATAAAGGATTCTCTGGCTCCATCAGGAATCCGCCTCCGCCCATGGTGATGATTTGTTTCATAAATGTTCGCTCCTTCTTTTGAGATGACTTTTCAACCGGATTTTTGTGAGTTGGGCGTATTT
>CAZGMW010000120.1:0-5457 GCA_964526895.1 uncultured Planococcus sp.
GAACTGCAGGAAGAAATGAAGACAGGAAACATAAGTTCAGAAGAACTGGTGTTGATGTACAAGGAGAATATTTCGCTAAAGGACAAGAATATTCATGCCATTCTTGAAATTAATCCTGATGCTCTGCAAATCGCCCAATCGCTTGATTTTGAGCGACAACGAAATGGCGCCAGAGGTCCGATGCATGGAATTCCAGTAATAGTGAAAGATAATATGGGGACGGCTGATAAAATGCATACCAGTGCGGGTTCACTGGCTCTTGAAAATCATTATGCCAAACAAGATGCATTTCTGATTGAAAAACTCCGCGAAGCAGGAGCTGTGATACTCGGCAAGACGAATATGACTGAATGGGCAAATTTCATGTCTGATAAAATGACCAATGGCTATAGTTCCCGCGGCGGACAGGTGAAGAACCCCTACGGCGCTTTTGATGTGGGAGGTTCCAGTTCTGGATCTGCTGCAGCCATTGCGGCTAATCTTGCAGTGGTCGGCATAGGGACTGAAACTTCGGGGTCCATTATAAATCCAGCTGCACAAAACAGTCTGGTTGGCTTGAAGCCGACTGTCGGAATGATCAGCCGCAGAGGTATCATTCCCTTATCCCACACGCAGGATACAGCGGGTACGCTTGCGCGGTCAGTGACTGACGCAGTCATCGCATTTGCCGCTCTTATCTGCCATGATCCGGAAGATCCCATTACTTGCATGTCCAGTGATTTTAGAGACTATGATTGGAATGCACATTTGAAGAAAGACGGTTTAAGTGGGGTAAAACTGGCGGTTGCGCCGGATTTATTCAAGGAAATCTCCAGTGAACAACTGGAATTGTTTGAACAGGCAAAAACGAAACTAAAAGAATGTGGCGCAAAAATTATTGAAGACGTTGACCTTGGATCAAATCAGGAAGATCTAGGATTTGCAGTATTGCTCCATGAGTTCAAGGCGGATTTGAATGCCTATCTGGCTAAAACGGATTCTCTGAATCCGATAAGGTCGCTGGATGATATTATAGCTTTCAATAATGACAACTCTGATAAAATGCTGAAGTTCGGACAGAACTTAATGGAGCAGGCGAACCTGTTGACGGGGATGCTGACGGAGCGGGAATATGTGGAAGCGCTTGAGCGAAATCGATTTCTGGCTGCAGAAAACGGCATTAATGAGACGTTGAAGGAAACAGGAGCCGATGCCATTATCCTGCCGCAGGATTTCGGCTGCAATGTTGGTGCAGCTGCGGGTTTCCCGGCCATAACCGTGCCGTTTGGCTATACCGAGACCAGAGAACCTTTCGGCATAACTTTTTACGGTAAGGCATTCAGCGAACCCCAGCTCATCGAATATGGATTTGCTTTTGAACAGGCTGTCAGAGGAAGAAGAAAACCATAGAAAAAGAGTGGCCCGAAATAATCGGTGCCACTCTTTTTTTGCTTCAAAACTTGGCGAGCTTTTTCCAGACCTGTTCCAATAAAATCATCAATTCGGACTCATGCACGGGGTTAGTTGCGAGCGTTCCCAATACACTTTCAAGCAATGCTTTCCGGGGAGCTTCTTTTTTTAATTCTTCTGCAAGAAACTGGACAAGCTGGGAGGAAGCCGAATCTTCGTCTAATGTTCGGCTGCAGCTTTCAAGTTGGTGAGCCAGCTCTTCCAGCGAAAGGTTATCCGAGGTTTTTTCAGTATAAACGGTTGGTGCCAAAATAAAACGGTCACCTGATTCGATTTGGGCTGATATTGAAATATGCAACCGGTCAATTGTGAATACCGCCAATCTTTTTGTTGGCAAATCTTCATCAGTGGTCAATTGCCAAATGTTGACGAGTTGCTGGATCGTTCCGTGGACAGCTGCCGCATTGTCCAAAGCATATGGTGCAGCTTTTGCGCCATATATATCAATAATGCGGGAAGTGATCCAATCGAGTTCTTTTCTGTAGGAGTTTTTTGCAAAATCCTTCAGCTCGTTATCCTGGGAATAAAAAATACTTTCGTAGAGGGAAAAGAGGTTTTTTTCCCTATTCATTTGTATCCTCACACATAGCTGATCCGCCAATACTGCCGGATCATCCACAGGTTTCCCTGCTGCAGCTTCCATGCGTTTCCGGCGAATCTCACTGCCCACCGACTCCATGATGGCGATGAGGCATTCTGTCTTGGAAGTGAAGTAATTATAAAATGTCCCCTTCGAAATACCGGCTTCGTCAAGAATATCTTGGATGGAAGTCGAATTATATCCGTTCTTTATAAAAAGAGAATAGGCCGCATCTATGATATTTTGTTTTTTTCGGTTCATATAAACTCACCTTTATACTCATAGTCTAATTTCAGAATACCTGTAACCAGCCAAATAAGCAAAGAGAATAAACAACAAGTATATTTTATTTGAAAAATTTATACTGTAGGTATAGAATGTGGGAATGAGGATTTAAGAAATCTAAAAGACAAAGAATTATATGGAGGAAAATAAAATGACCGAACAGAAAAAACCGCCCTATGGCATAATAGCAATATTGTTTACAGGGGCGTTTGTGGCAATTTTCAACCAGACATTGCTGAATATCGCATTGCCTGAAATTATGGCGGACTTTGGAATCGAAGCGGCTACTGCCCAGTGGCTGATAACCGGATATATGCTGGTCAATGGGATACTGATCCCAGCCAGTGCATTTTTCATCCAGCGGTTTTCGAATCGTTCCATCTTTATTGCCGCAATGTCTTTATTTTCGCTTGGAACATTGATAGCCGGCTTGGCGCCGACTTTTGAAATTCTTCTCGCAGGCCGACTTCTGCAGGCTTCAGGAGCCGCTTTGATGATGCCGTTGTTGATGAATGTGATGCTCGCTGCATTTCCAGTCGAAAAGCGCGGAACAGCGATGGGTTATTTCGGATTGGTCATGGTCACAGCGCCTGCAATCGGACCCACATTGTCAGGGTTCATCGTCCAAAACTACGATTGGCGTGTGCTGTTTTTCATTGTATTGCCGATAGCCTTGATACCGTTGCTATTAGGTATATTCAAATTAAAGAACTTAACTTTCCAAAACCGTGAAATCTCACTTGATAATTTCTCACTTGTATTGTCCAGTCTTGGCTTCGGTGGCATTCTTTATGGATTCAGCTCCGCCGGGACATTCGGGTGGTCCAATCCTATTGTTTATATTACGATAGCTGTCGGTTTGGTTTCGCTGGTGCTGTTCATATTGCGCCAATTGAAACTGGAAGAGCCGCTGCTGGAAGTTCGGATTTATAAATATCCGATGTTCGCTCTGTCGTCAGTAATTTCAATTGTATTATCGATGTCTATGTTTTCTGCTATGATCCTGATGCCTATTTATATTCAGACCATAAAAGGGATTTCACCAATTAATTCGGGGCTATTACTATTGCCTGGCGCATTGATTATGGGGGTGATGTCTCCGATCACCGGTAAGCTGTTTGACAAATGGGGTGCTAAAGTCCTGGCGATTCCCGGCTTGTCACTTGTCGTGATTACGACATACTTTTTCAGCCAATTGACTTTGGAAACCAGCTATTGGCAGATTATGATTATTTATTCCATACGTATGCTCGGCATCTCACTTGTTATGATGCCGGTGATGACAAATGGGTTGAATACATTGCCGATGAAGTCCTATCCACACGGAACAGCCATCAATAACACATTGCAACAAGTTTCAGGGGCAATCGGTTCTGCATTTCTGATTACGCTGATGAACACGCGTACTGAATCTTCTGCCGCTGATTTGATGGCCAGTGGAACAGCACCGGAAAATATCGTGAACCTGGCGATGCTTGAAGGCATCAACTTCTCGTTCTTTGTCTCAACGTTCATCGCATTGACTGCGTTGCTGTTGGCGTTGTTCATCAAAAAGCCGCAGCGCCCGGTTACCGAAGAGGAAAAAGAAGTCGTTTACACCCGCCAAGAAGCAACAGAATCCTAAACTGTCAGCCGCTCCGATTGCCGGGGCGGCATTTGTCGTTTTCGCTGGATGAACCGCAAGCTGTTGTCATCAAAAAGGCGTCAAACCGCCAAATATGATACACTGTAAGCATTGAAGAGAAGGTGGAATCCAAATGACATTTATAGAAGAATTAAAACCAGTTTGGCAGGAAAAGTGGGAAAAAACCGGCTTTAAAACAATCATGCCGATTCAGGAGCAAATGGTTCCCGAAATGATAGCTGGAAACGACATCTTAGCACAATCCCCGACAGGATCCGGGAAGACCCTGGCTTACGTATTGCCTATACTGCAGCGGGTAGATCCGCAAAAGGCAGCTACACAGGCAATGATTATTGCACCATCACAGGAACTGTCGATGCAGATCGTCAATGTACTGCGTGAGTGGACGGAAGGTACGGACATCACTGTGGCTCAATTGATCGGCGGTGCGAATATGCAGCGCCAATTGGAAAAATTGAAGAAAAAACCGACGATTGTAGTTGGAACACCTGGTCGCTTGAATGAGCTTGTAAAAAGCAAAAAGTTAAAAATGCATGAAATCCGTATTCTGGTCCTTGATGAAGGAGATCAATTGATGGCACGCGAGCATCGCAATGTCATGAAGACGCTAATCGAAAAGACGCAGAATGAGCGTCAACTGGTGCTTGTTTCGGCTACAATCACAGAAGAAGTGGAACTGGTTGCTGACCGTCTGATGCAGCATCCGACACGGCTTCATGTTACAGCGGAAGAAATGCCGATGCAGGGCAAAGTCACACATTCATTCATCAAAGTGGATGAACGTGATAAGACTGATCTGTTGCGTCGCATATCTCATATTGACGGAGTAAAAGCGTTGGCTTTCGTCAATAATCTCGATCAGTTGTTGATGAAGGAAAACAAATTGAAGTTCCGCGACACCAAAATAGTTACATTACATTCTGAAATGAATAAGGATGAACGCAAAAGAGCCCTTGATGCATTCCGCAAAGGGGAAGTCTCTATCCTTATTGCCACAGAGGTCGCAGCTCGCGGGCTCGACATCGATTCTGTGACGCACGTCATCCATGTGGATGTGCCAAAAACAATCGATCAATATCTTCACCGGTCGGGACGGACAGGCAGAGCCGGGGCAGACGGGGAAGTATTGACCTTGCTTGCTTATCAGGATGAACGCCATTATAAAAAATTCACGAAAGACTTGCCATCAAAACCCGTCCAAAAAATCATGCACGGCGGAGAATTGATTGAAGGCTCAAGCAAAACAGTGAATGCAAAGGGGAATAAATGATGGATTTTCAGCAAAAAATGGAACAGTATGCGGAGTTGACCGTATACGTTGGACTGAATGTCCAAAAAGATCAGCATGTTCTCATCAATACAACTACAGATACCATTGAGTTCACACGAATGGTTGTAAAAAAAGCATATGAAGCTGGTTCAAAAAATGTGCATGTAAATTACTCGGATCCTGTTCAGACCCGGACTCATTATGAAATGGCACCGGACGAGGCGTTTA
>CAZGMW010000121.1:0-5453 GCA_964526895.1 uncultured Planococcus sp.
AGCTCTGACAGGCATAAGACAGAATAGCGGAGCGGCGCTCTTTGCCGCATAGCTAGGCTGGCTTATGACCCGAAGAGCTGGGCCGCTGGAGTCTGGACATAGAAAAGCGGAAACGGCCGCTCAGCTCCGACAAGCGTAAGACGATTTGGCGGAGTGGCGTCTTTTCAGCCGCATAGCCAAAGTGGCTTACGTCTCGAGGAGTTGGCCGTTGGAGCCTGGACACGAAAACACCATCTCCTAAAAATCCGCATATTAAAATAATTGGATTATTTTACTCTAAAAAAAGACATTGACGCCTGCCATCAGGAAAAACTGATGACCGTCAATGCCAAACCCAATAGCCAGATAAATATATAACAGATGGACAGCAGCAGAAAATACAAGCGCCAGGTCTTTCGGATATACTTCAGCACTTCTATTTCCTTTTCTCTTTTCCACTCAAGAGTCAATGTCATAATAGCGATTAGAATCGCTATTATCAAGACCGCGAACATTATTTCCAATCCCCATAATGCTTCGACTGAAACCGGAACGGACAAAAACAACAGAAAAGTGGTCAAGTCAGCTGAAAATCCTATTGATTTTCTTTTCAGTTTTTTACGGCTGAGTAATACCAATATAATAAATGCGAGAAACGGAGCGAATATAAAAACGGCTCCTATATTATGTAAAAAAGTCATCACTCTTTTTCAGCCGCCTTCAGTAAATGATAGAATGTCTGCAAAATCGGAAGTGAATAGGACGAACGCCTGATTGTATAAAGCAGAATGGTATCCAGTTCAAGTTTGCGGCCTGCTATCTTGTCCGCAAGCATTGAAGATGTGTTCTCTGCTGTAGCGGCACACAAAGCCGTTACCTCTTCAAAAGGCAGCAGCTTTTCAATTTCCGGAAATGCCGCATACAACTCCGTATAAAGATTCTTCAATAATTCGTATGCATGAAGATTGCTCAGCAATTCTCCATTCCTTAAAGATAATAAAGCAGTCAAAGGATTGATCATACTGTTCAGCAATACTTTGCGGAATAACATTTTATCGGTATCATGATGCCATTCAACTTTGATACCGTTGATGTTAAGCAAAGGCAGAAAGCGTTTTTCATCGCCAGTAAGCAACCCGAATTTAAATATCCCCTTGCCCGTATGCTTCACTTCTCTTTCACTGACTTTTAAAGCTCCGTGCTCAACGACTCCCGCCGCAATATTCTTTTGCGGCAAATTCCGCAGCAGCTCCAGATGCATCATGCCATTTGGCATAAAAACGATTGGATTCTCCAGACAACGGTTCTTTAGCTGCTGGAGCACATCAGGCAGATGGCCGTATTTTACCGCTATCAATATGTACGCATTGGAAGGAATCTCATCCCAGTCTGCAGTAGCTTTTACAGCGTAAATTTCACCGTCTCTTAGTATGCCTGATGAATTGATCTGTTCGGCCTGTTCGGGCCTGCGGGTGATCAATTGCACTCCGCACCCTGCTTCCTTTAACAAAGAAGCCGTCAACATGCCCACTGCACCTGCCCCAACAACTGCAAAATTCATACTATCCCTCCTGCCAGCGAAATCTGATTTATTTCAAAAAAGAAGTCTGCCTATAAGGCAGACTCCACATTCATATATCCTATTATACAGGAGTGATCGCGTGTTTTCGATAAGGCATCGGCAAATCTTTAGTTTCATAAATCGACAGCCTTTGCGCTAACACCTGGCGAAGATCGGATGGTGCAACGATTTCATCGATGATAAGTTCAGAAGCCAAACGATAGATATCGATTTCTTCTTTGTATTCCTGATGTTTTTCCTGAACATATTTCAAGCGTTCTTTCGGGTCTTCAATCGCTTCGATTTTATTCGAATATACCGCGTTGACCGCAGCTTCAGGTCCCATTACGGCAATCTGAGCTGTAGGCAAGGCGATGCAGACATCCGGTTCAAATGCTGGGCCAGCCATTGCGTAAAGTCCCGCTCCGTATGCCTTACGGACGATAACGGAAATCTTCGGCACAGTAGCTGAACTCATCGCAGCGATGAATTTAGCGCCGTGGCGGATAATTCCGGCACGTTCCACTTTTGTTCCGATCATGAAGCCAGGCACATCGGCAAGGAATAAAAGAGGGATCGAGAATGCATCGCAAAGGTTGATGAATTTCGCTCCTTTGTCCGCCGAATCACCGAACAATACGCCGCCTTTCACTTTCGGCTGGTTGGCCAGAATACCGACCACCTGGCCGTCAATACGGGCAAGCCCTGTAATCAATTCCGGTGCAAAAAGCTTTTTGATATCAAAGAAAGAACCTTCATCGATCAGCTGATCAATCAATTCGTACATATCAAATGGCGCGTTCTGGTTTTCCGGAATGATCGCTTCCAGCGTACGTCCTGCTTTTGCAGCCTTCGCTTCAATTTTTTCAGGTTTAATGGCGAAATTCGCAGGGAAGTTCGTCAAATAACGGCGGGCTTCTGAAATCGCTTCTTCCTCAGAAGAAACAAGGACATCGCCCACTCCGCTGACTGTGCAGTGCATGCGGGCTCCGCCCATTTCTTCGAGCGTCACTTTTTCGCCGATAACTTTTTCAGCCATACGCGGAGAACCAAGATACATAGAAGCGTTTCCTTCGACCATGATGACGATGTCACAAAAAGCCGGTATGTAAGCTCCTCCTGCAGCGGACGGCCCGAACAATAAGCAGACCTGCGGCACCATGCCGGACATTCTTACTTGATTGTGGAAAATCTTACCTGCTCCTCTGCGGTTCGGGAACATATCCAATTGATCGGTGATGCGCGCTCCGGCAGAATCGACCAAATAGAGCATTGGAACCTGCATTTTCTCTGCAGTTTCCTGGATGCGGATGATTTTCTCTACTGTGCGTGAACCCCATGACCCCGCTTTTACCGTAGAGTCGTTAGCCGTAAATTTCACCGTCTCTTAGTATGCCTGCCGAATTGATCTGTTCGGCCTGTTCGGGCCTGCGGGTGATCAATTGCACTCCGCACCCTGCTTCCTTTAACAAAGAAGCCGTCAACATGCCCACTGCACCTGCCCCAACAACTGCAAAATTCATACTATCCCTCCTGCCAGCGAAATCTGATTTATTTCAAAAAAGAAGTCTGCCTATAAGGCAGACTCCACATTCATATATCCTATTATACAGGAGTGATCGCGTGTTTTCGATAAGGCATCGGCAAATCTTTAGTTTCATAAATCGACAGCCTTTGCGCTAACACCTGGCGAAGATCGGATGGTGCAACGATTTCATCGATGATAAGTTCAGAAGCCAAACGATAGATATCGATTTCTTCTTTGTATTCCTGATGTTTTTCCTGAACATATTTCAAGCGTTCTTTCGGGTCTTCAATCGCTTCGATTTTATTCGAATATACCGCGTTGACCGCAGCTTCAGGTCCCATTACGGCAATCTGAGCTGTAGGCAAGGCGATGCAGACATCCGGTTCAAATGCTGGGCCAGCCATTGCGTAAAGTCCCGCTCCGTATGCCTTACGGACGATAACGGAAATCTTCGGCACAGTAGCTGAACTCATCGCAGCGATGAATTTAGCGCCGTGGCGGATAATTCCGGCACGTTCCACTTTTGTTCCGATCATGAAGCCAGGCACATCGGCAAGGAATAAAAGAGGGATCGAGAATGCATCGCAAAGGTTGATGAATTTCGCTCCTTTGTCCGCCGAATCACCGAACAATACGCCGCCTTTCACTTTCGGCTGGTTGGCCAGAATACCGACCACCTGGCCGTCAATACGGGCAAGCCCTGTAATCAATTCCGGTGCAAAAAGCTTTTTGATATCAAAGAAAGAACCTTCATCGATCAGCTGATCAATCAATTCGTACATATCAAATGGCGCGTTCTGGTTTTCCGGAATGATCGCTTCCAGCGTACGTCCTGCTTTTGCAGCCTTCGCTTCAATTTTTTCAGGTTTAATGGCGAAATTCGCAGGGAAGTTCGTCAAATAACGGCGGGCTTCTGAAATCGCTTCTTCCTCAGAAGAAACAAGGACATCGCCCACTCCGCTGACTGTGCAGTGCATGCGGGCTCCGCCCATTTCTTCGAGCGTCACTTTTTCGCCGATAACTTTTTCAGCCATACGCGGAGAACCAAGATACATAGAAGCGTTTCCTTCGACCATGATGACGATGTCACAAAAAGCCGGTATGTAAGCTCCTCCTGCAGCGGACGGCCCGAACAATAAGCAGACCTGCGGCACCATGCCGGACATTCTTACTTGATTGTGGAAAATCTTACCTGCTCCTCTGCGGTTCGGGAACATATCCAATTGATCGGTGATGCGCGCTCCGGCAGAATCGACCAAATAGAGCATCGGAACCTGCATTTTCTCTGCAGTTTCCTGGATGCGGATGATTTTCTCTACCGTACGTGAACCCCATGACCCCGCTTTTACCGTAGAGTCGTTAGCCATGACGCAAACTGTCTGACCGTTCACTTTACCGATAGCCGTAACGACGCCATCAGCCGGAAGACCTTCAGCCTCCACATTTGCAAAGCGGCCATCTTCAGCGTAATTTTCATCATCGAAAAGCAATTTTAAGCGATCACGCACGAAAAGTTTATTGCTTTCCTTCATTTTTTCATGATATTTCGGCGCGCCGCCGGCAAATATTTTTGCAAGCTTTTCTTCAAGACGTTCATTATACCCCGTTGTTTCAGTTGTTTTAGTCATTATGCCTGCCCCCTTTGCTAGTCGATCGAGATTATTCCCCTAAAGTCACCAAAGTGTCGCCTTCGTTAACGAATCCGCCAACTTCAACATTCACTTTCTCAACACTTCCTGCAAATTCGGCTTCAACCGGAATTTCCATTTTCATGGATTCGATTGTCAAAATTGCCTGGCCCGCTGTTACCGCGTCGCCTTCTCCTACTAATACGTTTAATACTGTACCTGCCATTGTCGCTTTTAGTTCTTTCATATTGTTTTTTCCTCCTTCAATTTTTCCATCCATTGCGGCAATACAGCCGTAGCGTATTCCCCTGAGATGAACTCCTGTGATTCGATGAATTCCTTAAATAAAGGAATATTCGTTTTTACCCCATCAATTGTAGCATGATTGAAAAATTTCTGTGATTTTGACAATGCATCCATCCGGTCTGTCCCCGTGATAATTACTTTTGAAATCATCGGATCATAAAACGGTGTGACGGCATTCCCCTGTTCGTAGCCAGTTTCGATGCGGGCACCTTCGCCCCATTCGATTTTCTCGAGCTTGCCGGGCGATGGGAAGAAAGTTTTTGGATCTTCCGCATAAATCCGGTATTCGATTGCATGGCCTTTCGTCGTTATCTCATCCTGTGCCGGCAACTTGCCGCCTCTAGCCACATCAATCTGCCATTCAACAAGATCAAGCCCTGTCACTTCTTCCGTAACTGGATGCTCTACCTGCAAACGAGTATTCATTTCAAGGAAATAAAATTCATTTGAT
>CAZGMW010000122.1:0-5440 GCA_964526895.1 uncultured Planococcus sp.
GGCGCGCCTATGGACTGAGCGAAGCAATAAGACGAGTGCTCTTCTCGGCTTATTGTGGGAGCTTTGTCCTAAGCGCCGAAGCGGTTTATTAAGAATGATTTTTGTGCAATTATATGATTAAATATTTCTTTTATTAATTATTACGGATACAAACGGTTCAGCAAACGCGGGAACGGGATGGATTCGCGTACATGTTCTGCGCCTGAAATCCAAGCCACTGTGCGCTCCAATCCGAGACCGAAACCAGAATGCGGCACTGCGCCGTATTTGCTGAGTTCCAAATACCAGGCGTATGCAGATTCATCGAGATTATGTTCATTGATGCGTTGTTTCATCAATTCGTAATCATAGATACGTTCAGAACCGCCAATGATTTCACCATAACCTTCCGGTGCAATCAAATCGGCGCAAAGTACGACATCGTCACGTTCAGGATGCGGCTGCATGTAGAATGGCTTGATGCCTATCGGATAGTTGATAATGAATACCGGCATATCATAGCTTTCAGCGATTGCGGTTTCATGCGGAGCACCGAAATCATCGCCCCACTCTATATCGTTAAAGCCGTTGTCATTCAACCATTTGATGGCTTCATCATAAGTGATGCGCGGGAATGGTGCTTTGATTTTTTCAAGTTTCGATGTATCTCTGTCCAGACGATCAAGTTCAAGCTGGCAGTTTTTCAGAACAGATTGAACAATATGAGAAACAAATTGCTCCTGCACTTCCAGACTTTCTGCATGTTCTACAAAAGCCATTTCCGGTTCAATCATCCAAAACTCAATTAAATGACGGCGTGTTTTCGATTTTTCAGCGCGGAATGTAGGTCCAAATGAGAACACTTTTCCTAATGCCATCGCAGCAGCTTCCATATATAGCTGGCCTGATTGAGATAAGAAAGCATCCTCTTCAAAATACTTCGTTGCAAAAAGTTCGGATGTCCCTTCAGGTGCAGAGCCAGTTAAAATCGGAGGGTCCACTTTGACAAAACCGTTTTCGTTAAAGAACTCATAAGTCGAGCGGATAATTTCGTTGCGGATTTTCATGATGGCATGTTGTTTGCGTGAACGAAGCCATAAATGGCGATTATCCATCAGGAACTCTGTACCGTGTTCTTTAGGTGTAATCGGGAAATCCTTCGCTTCATGAATCACTTCAATTGCAGTGACCTGCAATTCGTATCCGAATGCAGAACGTTCATCCACTTTTACTTCTCCAGTAACATATAGAGAAGTCTCTTGCGTCAAACCTTTCGCCGCTGCGAATACTTCTTCTCCCACTTCAGCTTTTACTACTACACCCTGCACAAATCCTGAGCCATCGCGCAATTGAAGAAACGCGATTTTACCGCTTGAGCGTTTATTGGCAACCCAAGCACCCAGTTTAATCGTTTGACCATTATATTTAGCCATTTCGGCAATTGTAATTTTTTTCATACTAGCCTCCAAGAAAATGTTTTCAAATTAGTCTTGCCATTTTTCTGTAACAAATTTACCGATTCGTTCCACCGCTTCATTCAATGCTTCCATTGAAGTGGCATACGACAGACGAATGGTGGATGGTGCTCCGAAACCTGATCCCGGAATCACTGCAACATTGGCTTCTGTAAGCAATGCCGCCACAAACTCGTCGACTGAAGAAAACCCTGTTTTCTCCGCCGCTTCTGATACATCCGGTAAAAGATAAAACGCTCCTTGCGGACGAATCACATTAAAACCGGGTATAGCTTCCAGTTTCGGGAAAATCTCCTCGAGTCTGCCTTCAAATGCCTGGCGCATTTCTTCAACGGCATCCTGTGATCCATTGTATGCTTCTATCGCTGCATATTGTGAGGTTGTTGTCGGATTGGACGTTGAGTGGCTGGCGAGATTGGTCATCGCTTTTATCAGTTTGGAATCTCCTGCTGCATAGCCGATTCTCCAACCAGTCATCGAATGGGATTTGGAAACTCCGTTCACAATGATTGTCCGTTCTTTGGCATCATCCGACAATGTTGCAATAGAGACATGTTCGGTTCCTTCATAAACCAATTTTTCATAAATTTCATCTGAAACAATTAAAATGTCTTTTTCACGGCAAACTTCAGCCAATTCCTGCAATTCTTCTTTGGAATAAATCATGCCTGTCGGATTGCTAGGTGTATTTATCATGACTGCTTTTGTACGTTCGGTAATTGCTTCACGTAATTGCTGAGGCGAAATTTTATAATTCTGGCTGGCGGTGGCTTCTATGTATACCGGTACGCCTTCAGCCAATTTTACCTGCTCCGGGTAACTTACCCAGTAGGGAATCGGGATGATCACTTCGTCGCCTTTGTCCAATAATACCTGGAATAATGTATAGAGAACATGTTTCGCACCCACTCCAACCATCACTTCCGCTGGGGCATACGACAAGTTCTGGTCGCGCTGCAATTTATCGATTATCGCTTCTTTCAAAGCAGGCAAACCACCAGCCGGTGTATATTTCGTTTTGCCTTCAAGCATTGATTGATAAGCGGCCTGAAGAATGTTTTCAGGGGTATTGTAATCCGGTTCTCCGGCTCCGAGGCCGATAATATCGACTCCCTGCGCTTTCAATTCATTGGCTTTCGCAGTGATCGCCAATGTTGTCGAAGGTGTCAAAGTTTGAACACGATTTGCTAGTTTTATCAAAAGTCTTCAATCCTTTCATAAATCTAAAATACTATTCAAAACGGAACCGTCTTCTGCAGAAATATAGACATAATTTAATTTGTCATTTTCTGTAATAAAAACGACTTCCCAGACGGCCTTATTTTCCTCCAGACCCAGTTTCGTATGGAGAATATCTTTCACTTCCATGTCTTTAAGAGCGATTCCGCGTGCTTCCTGTGCCGTAATTTTACCTTCCAGCTCAACTTCAGCCAATTCCTGGCCACTCAACGGAACAAAAATTGCCTTTAACTGGCCTTCACTGTCTGTTCCGATGACTGTGATTGATTTTTGATCCTTGGAATATACGTATGACCTGTTGACCTCAGTAAGAAGGTTTTCGGATTTAACCTGTGCAATCGCAGTTTGTTCTGCATCCGAAAAAGGTTTATTGCCGAGTATCAGGATTAGTATGGTCAGCACAATTGCTAAAAACGATAAAAAACCTGCTATAAATATGATCCATTGTTTCATTTCATCACCCGAATTTATGTTTTGTAAATCGTAAAGACCGCTTTCTCCGGATCTTCCTTGTCGAGTGCCAGGCCGAACATCAAATTATTGTGTTTTAATGTACGGTTCAGCGCATCCACGACTTTATATAAGTCCGGTTGATATTCAACATTCACAGTGGAAAGCACTTCAATTTTTGACTCCATCCAAACGACCTTCCTTTCATTTTTCATTGCTTATTATACCAATGTTCAATATCGGTTACCATCTTTTCCAAAGACACTTTTGATACATCCACATCCGGCAAGGCATCCAAAAACTCCTGTCCGTAGGATTTTGTTTCGATACGGCGGTCCAGCACAATGAACAGGCCCTGGTCATCTTTGGACCGGATTAAACGCCCAAAACCTTGTCTCAACCTGAGCACTGCTTCCGGCAGCGCATAATGGAGAAACGGATTGATGCCTTCTTTGGAAATCAGTTCGGATTTTGCTTTGAAAACCGGTTCATCAGGAGAAGTGAATGGCAACCTCACCACAACGACAGCACGAAGCGCATCTCCCGGCACATCCACTCCTTCCCAGAAACTGTTTGTACCGAAAAGAACGGATTTCTGGAATCGCTGAAATGACTTCAACAGGCGCATCCTGCTGCCTGACGAGATGCCTTGTGCAAATAGCATATAATCATCAAGAAGCTGAGTGTCTTGAATTAGATCAACCGTCTTCCGGAGCATATCCTGAGAGGTGAACAAAACAAAACATCGTCCTTCTGTAACCAATACTGTCCTTATAACAGCGTCAGCCACTGCTTCGATATAATCATTCTGGGATACTTGTTGTATATCCGGCATATCATCAATGACGAATACTTTTGCACCTTGATAAAATTCTTTCGGCGGCTCATATTTCGTGATGGAGACTTCATCCGGTACGCCCAATTGACTGACGATAAACCGCTCATTGGAAGGAACCGTCATGGTGCCGGACAGCCACACAATCGCTTTTTTACCGCGTATCGGCGCCGTAACGCGGTCTATGATCGACTTCACTTCAAACGGCCGTTTATATAGTGAAAGGCTGTTCGGCAAACTCCGAAGGTCCCCTTCGACCCAACTGACTTCGTCCATAACCGGAAAAACAAATATCTCACTGAACTCCACTGCCTTCAGCATCAGTTCCTGTGTCCAGTATCGCCAGTCTGCGATAACCAGCCCATCTTCAATTGATTTTTCGGTAATTTTTTCGGCTTTACTGAGAATCGTTTGTGAAAGGTCGATCCATTCATTCAATAAACGGAGTAATTCTGCAAAATCTTCGAGCGGATAGGATATTTCACTAAGCAGCAAAGAATTTTTCTTGTGTCTGCGCACATTGAATTTCTTTGCAAACTCAGACGAAAGCATCGTACTGATCCCATCAAATGCAATGGTAAAGCTGATGAACAATGAATTAAGCCTGGCCATTTCTGCCGGACTTGCAAAACCGGTCTTGTCAGCAGCAAATTTCAACTTCGAAAACAATTGCTTTTCCTCAGAGGTGCCAATCTGGCCGAATATATATTTCCACTGTGTGTAAACAAACGTTTTTTCATATTGTGAAATGGCTGACTGCACTGTCTGGTGGGCTTCATCCCAGATAACCGCATCCACATCTTTCAGGAGCGAATTCGTCGAATGCGGCTGATTCAAAAGATAGGCATGATTGGTGACAATAATATCCGCTTTTCTTGCCCGTTCGAGAGCAAGTTCGTAAAAATCAAAAGCCCTTTCGTCTTTGTTTGGCCTCCTGGTATGGGAACGCCGGATTTTATCGAGCAGCAATTGGCCTCCGCTTGATACATTCAATTCATTTAAGTCGCCAGTTGCCGTGTTCGTCAGCCATATCAGAATTTGCATAATCGTGAATGTCTCATCATAGGATTCGTCTTCACCATAAAGTATTTCCGCAAATCTTGTAAGGTCAATATAATGGCTTAATCCTTTGATCAATGAGATTCTGACAGGTTCGCCTATAAATTTTTCCACAATACGTGCTTCATTCCATAGTAATTGATCTTGCAGATGTGTCGTATAGGTGCTGACAATCACTTGTTTGCCTGTTGACAAAGCGTGGTTGGCTGCAGGCAGCAGGTAAGCGATCGTTTTGCCCATTCCAGTGGAAGCTTCTATCACCATCTCGCCTGCATTTTCAAGGGTCTCATGGATTGCCGACATCATTTCAGATTGGCTTTCCCGCTGTTCAAAATTCGGGAATACATTAGCAAGTCTGTCATTCCAATCGGTTTTTGGAGTATAACCACTTCGATGTAACTTA
>CAZGMW010000123.1:0-5423 GCA_964526895.1 uncultured Planococcus sp.
GCTTTTCTTGTTACGCCTGTTTTTCCAGCGCGCGCATCAAGTTTGCATGGACTTTGATGTCTTTGAAATCGATGCCCAAGGTGATGGCCGTCTGGGCAATTTCCGGACGGATGCCTGATAGCACAGATTGCACGCCAATGATTTTCAAAGAAGCCATCACCTGGAAAATTTGCTGCGCCACCATTGTATCGATAATGGCCACTGCCGACAGATCAATATAAAGTGTATCCAGTTGTTGTTTCACACTCTGTTCAAGCGCCGTTTCCAAAATGATTTTCGCACGGTGTGTATCAATATCCCCAACCAAAGGAAGAATGCCGACCCCTTTTTTGATCGGTATGACGGGACTGCTCAACTCGTAAATCATCTGCTGCTGATTTTGGAGGATCCGCTGATCTGCTTCGTAATGGCGGATGGCAAAGCGTTCTATTATGTAATCAAATGAATTGTTCAATACCTCTGCCCAGTTCAGCGCATCGTTGCTGGTTGCATCATAATCTTCATTGAAGAATTTCCGTACATAGCCCCAATAAATGCCGCGGAATACCCGAATCTGGGCAATCACTTCATGCAACGGAACCGACTGGCGTGCACGCGCCGTCGCAATTGCTTCCACCCAGTTGTCCAAAGCTTTCAAAAATTCTTCTTCATTGTTTACAAACACAGAAGTCACTGCTTCTATGAAAGCATCGTTTTGCTTCTTCAATTGCTCTTCAACTTGTGGAGAAACGGTACTCGAATACATGGAACCATCCGTCTTTTGGCGGCTGCCCAACCATTCCTTCGTAATCTGTTCTTTATTTCCCATTATATAATTATATAATTCCACATTTTTTTGTTCCATGAAACATAAAACCCCTTCTGCTTGCATACTATCTTCTCAGTATAATGTATTTTTTCAGTTTTAGAAAATCTTATTCGATTCTGCCTTTTGCAGAAGAAGCCGTTTTAACGCTAATCCATTTATAATAAATGCCCGTCAATAGAACAAACATCATCAAAACCAGATACATATTGGAGTAGCCCATTGAAGAAGCCATCACCCCAAGGGCGACTGCACCAATGGCAATGCCGCTATCGTAAAAAGCGAAAAAAGTGCCCGTTGCATAGCCGCTTCTGTGCTTATCGGCTGCTTCGATCGCCAACGTTTGAAAGCTCGGCAGCAAAGTTCCATATCCTAATCCGATCAACGCACCGGAAAGCAGCAGCATCCACGAAGACGAAGTATAACTGAGTGTCAGCAAACCAAGGGCAAAGATGATAAGCGACGGGATAATAACAAAATCGGGGCCTTTGGCATCAAATAGCCTGCCCGTAAACGGCCGTACAAGCAGCATTGCCACCGCATAGACGACGAAGAAGAAACTGGCTGTCTGCAACAGGCCAAGGGCATCGGCATAAACGGAGATGAACGTGATGATACTGGCATAAGCGAAAGAAATAAGGAAACCGACACTCGCAATTGGCATGCTTTTCGTTTCCAAAAAGTGACTGAGCGATAATTTTCTGGGTGCTGCCGCTTCTTTAGGAATTTTCTGCACCTGAACCAGCAGCGCACAGATGAAGCCGACAACCATAATCGCCCCAAAGATCATAAAGATTATTTTGGAAGAAACAAGCGGCTTCAGAGTCAGCGCAAGAAATGGACCTGCCACGACAGCCAGGTTCATGGCGATCGCATAATACCCCATCCCTTCACCACGTCGTTCGGGCGGAATAATATCAGCCGCAATTGCACCTGCTACAGTGGTCACCAGGCTGAACCATATTCCGTGGAAAAAGCGCAAGAGCAGAAGTGCACCCAATGTGCCGATGAAAATATAGAGGATCGTACTGACCGTAAACATCAGCACCGAAAACACCAGCACTTCTTTATTGCCGAATCTATCGAGGATCATTCCGGCAACCAGCCGCATAATAATGGCACTGACGAGGAATACGGACGTCGCCATGCCTCCTTCCGCCACCGTCCCGTTTAAATCTTCCAGAACATAGAGCGGAATGAATGTCAGCAAAGCATAAAACACAACAAAAATAAAAAAAGTGCTTATCGATATATTGACGAAGCTTTTAGTCCAAATCGGCTTTCTCTCAACCATTTTTTACATCCTTTTCAGTTGAGGCCTGTGCTTTGATCTTTTTCAGCAAGCCCATCAATTGCTGCTCTTCATCCCGAGTCAGTCCAAAAAGCATTTCGTTTTCGAGCCCGGTGACACGCCCTTCGATTTCAGCTACCTTCGATTCTGCCTTCGGCGTCAAACAAACGATGCGTTGCCGTTTATCCGCTCCTTCTTTCCTTTCGGCCCAGCCGCTTTCTTCCAGCTTCGCAAGGGTGCGTGTCACTGTTGGCGCCTCTACGTTAAGATATTGCCAAATTTCCTTTTGTGTCATAGGACCAAATTGTTTCAGACAAAACAAAATCGACCATTGCGCACTATATAATTCATATTCCTTCAGAACCTCGTTGACTTCTTTGATTGCCAAGCGGGATTTCTGATGGATTTCGTGGAATAAAAGATTCTCCATGCAAACCGCTCCTTTAAAATACTTACCTAAGTAAGTGTATTGGGTTTTATCGGTAAAGTAAAGGTTAGGTCTTGGGTTGTGAAGCGTTTCAGTTCCAGTGTGAAGCAGTCCGCTGCCGGCGGACTGCCCAGTGGGCGGGGTTCTTTCCCCGCCCGATCTTCAGCCAATTGTCGGTTGGGTTGAATCGAAAACCGTGATTTTTGAGGAAAGAACATCCGCTGGCGCGGATGTTCCCCGGATGGTTTCCGCTTTGAGGGCGTGTGGTGGAATTGGTCTTAGATGTTAAGCGGGAGCTGCTCGAATTACCATTTTTCTGGATATACTGTCTGTTATGGACAGAATACTGTCCGTTAGAAGGCAAATACTGTCCGTTAGAGCTCAAATACTGTCCGTTAGCCATCAAATACTGTCCATTGTGATTTCGGAGTAAAATTTTAACTGAAAAGAAGCCGATGAAGATGAAACTCCAAAATATGATTTCCAGTATTTGGCGATACTTTCTAAATACCATCAAATACTTTCTGTTTCGGCTGAAATACTTTCCAAAAACCCCAAAATACTTTCCAAATCGGACGAAATACTTTCTATTTCATTTTCATTAGAAATACTATTTTTTATTGTACAATTTTTCCTGTTTCAACCAGCCAGTTCTCTCCTCCACAAGAAAAAACCGAAGAAAGCAGCGCTTTCTCCGGTTCACTCAACTCTTATGCAATTGAAAAACTTTGTTCATTAAATAATGATTCCATTTTTCTTAGCGTCAAACATCAATTCTTCACGGAATTTCGGGTGGGCAATGCTGATCAGGCGCTTGGCGCGTTCGGAAATGGAAACGCCGTGCAAGCGGGCCATGCCGTATTCCGTGACGATATTATCGACATCATTTTTGCCGGTCGTGACGACAGAGCCCGGCGCCAATTGCAGCTTGATGCGGGACAGGCTATCGCCTTTGGCAGTCGAAGCCATACAGATATAGCCTTTGCCGTTTTCCGCAAAACGCACACCCCGGGCAAAGTCGACTTGCCCGCCGCTGGATGAATAGTATTTCCCGCCGACTGTTTCAGAAGCACATTGGCCGAAAAGGTCCACTTCGGTCGTGGCGTTTATCGAAACAATATTCTTTTCTTTGGCAATTTCCCGGGGATCGTTGACCGTGCTGACCGGCAGGAATTCAACAACCGGATTATTGTCGAGGAAATCATAGAGCTTCTTCGAACCATAAGCAAAAGTCGCGATGATTTTACCTCGATTGGTGAATTTTTGCGTGCCATCGACAGCGCCGGCTTTCACCAAATCCACGACTCCGTCCGGCAGCATTTCTGTATGGATGCCGAGATGGCGGTGATCTTTCAGCATGCTGATGACAGCGTTCGGCACGGAGCCGATACCGATCTGCAGCGTATCGCCATTTTTAATGTCTTCAATGATCGATGAGGCAATCAATAAATCCTTGTCGCTGATTTCGCCTACGCTTTCTTCGGACAACGGTACGTGATGTTCGACGAAACCGGCGATTTGGCTGATGTGGATTTGATTATGGCCGTAAGTTCTCGGCATATTTTCATTAACTTCAAGAATAAAAGGCACTTCTCCGACAAATTCAGCCACGTAGTCAGCCTGAGTGCCAAAAGTGAAATAGCCATGCTCATCCATCGGTGAAGCCACCGTCATGATCATCGACATTTTCGTTGTCTTTTTCAGCATTCGCGGCACTTCATGGAAGTTATTCGGCACCAGCTCCATTTTCGCTTGCTGATAAACTTTCCGCGTCGCCCCGCTCAGGAAATAAGAAACGTGCTTTAATTGCTCCAACTCGCCTTTAATATAGCTGCGCTCACGCAAAGCCAGCATCTGGTGGATTCTTACGCCATCCAACTGGTCTGCTCTTGCTTCCAGTATATCCAGCAATTGGACCGGTTCACCGTTGGCAATCGGTATGATGATGTCGGCTCCTTTATCGATCAGCCCTATCACTTCTTCAGGATTCAGTTTTTTTGTCATGCTTTTCACTCCCGCTTTTTCTGTTATCAACCACTTTATCATATATATTGCCTGCTCCTGTATTTGCAAACTTCCCGTTAAATTCGCTCTTTTCTGTACAATTAAAATCAAAAAAACGCAGACCTATTGTCCGCGTTCCTTCTTTTTCTTCGCTATCGTGTAAAAGATACCGCCCAGCCCAAATGCAACCATCAGCCCCCACAAAATGAGCAGCACATAAGAGCCGGTTCCAGCTTCATCGTTCATAACTGCATATAGCTGCAGCAGGAAAAATCCTAGACTGAAAAAAGCGAACAACCCGAAATACAATATCCTCGATCTGTAACTGAACTTATTCATTGTCAGGACCTCTTTCCATTCCTTTATACTTATTCACGAAACGGCTTCCATCCAGCACTCTTCCGTAATTTTCCTGTTACTGTATACGTTCACCTTCCGTAAAGGTTTTAAACGTTTACAAGAAAAGCGCAAGCGCCAGTTGAGCTCTGTAAGGCAAGAGCTTGGCGCTCAAGCCTGCACTTCGAGAAAAGGATTGGCACATAATGCTATTTGATATGGAAACTCGTTTTACTGAAGCCTTCCTTCGACTTTCTTACTTCCAGAATCGCCGGTATCGCCGCCTTCAATTCCTGTACATGCGAGATGACGCCGATCATGCGGCCAGACCGCTGCAAATCAATCAGCGTTTCAATCGACTTGTTCAAAGATTCTTCATCGAGTGAACCGAATCCTTCATCGATGAACATAGTATCGATTGAGACGTTGCCTTGGAAACTTTGAATGACGTCTGCCATGCCAAGTGCCAGACAAAGCGATGCATTAAATTTCTCGCCTCCGGACAAGGTTTTGACGTCGCGCGTCTGCCCTGTATAGGAATCGTAGACATCGAGGCCGAG
>CAZGMW010000124.1:0-5406 GCA_964526895.1 uncultured Planococcus sp.
TCGATTTCTCCGCGTTCTGCCGTAACCACTTTGGCAATTTGCGCCGGTGAAAAACCTTGTTTGTGCAATTGTTCAATCTTTTCATTTTCCGGCAGCTCTGGATCGACTATCGGCTCTGCTGGCTTAGCCGCTTTCTTTGGCTTGGCCGTTTTAACTTCGGGCTCCACCGGCAGTGATTCTTCTGCCACAACAGGCGGGCCGTCGGCAATTTTTTGTTCCAGCTCGAGCATCCGTTTTTCCATCCGGCTTTCTTTTTGGGCAATATGTTCAACGAGGCGACTGTACAGCTCCTCATTTTCCTGCTCCAGCTTTGCTACAAACTCTTCCATGCTGGAATTAACGGACTCCGCATCTTCCAACATGATTTTTCGCTGTTTCTGGAATTGATTCAATACGATAAATGAACGAATATTCACCGCTATCGCCAATAAAATAAGTCCAATCAGCAGCCATTCCATAGCTATCACCTGTCTTTCCGTAACATCCAAAACTTAATAATATTCATGGACCGAAAGCGTTGCCGAATGCAGCCGCAAAATTGCCTTAGAATGCAATTGGGAAACACGGGAAACGCTCACGCCAAGTACTTCTGCAATCTCCGTCAACTTCAAGTCTTCGAAATAGCAGAGTGATACCACAATCTTCTCTTTCTCAGGCAAACGCCCGATAGCCGAAGCCAAAGCTTCCTTGATAGTCCGTTCATAGAGGCGGCGTTCGGGTGAACCTGCATCGCCGTTTCCTATAATGTTATATTTGCCTACCTGGTTATTGTCTTCATAAGGATTTTCGTCCATTGAGATCATTGTTGACAAGGCCGCTTCCGATACCGTTTTATTGAGCTCCGCCTTTGAGATGCCAAGGTATTTGCTGACTTCGGCATCAGTGACAGAATGATTGTTTTCCTGCTCAAGAACGGCATAGGCCTTTTCAATTTTCTTCACTTTCTCACGCACAGAACGCGGCAGCCAGTCATTATGACGCAGTCCGTCGATGATTGCCCCTTTGATCCGCCATGCTGCATAAGTTTCGAACTTCAGGTCCCGCTCCAGGTTGAATTTATCAAATGCATCGAGAAGCCCGTCAAAAGCCAGGCTGCGTATGTCATCTTTGTCCACTGTTTTCGGCAGGCTGATCATAAAACGCTGGGTGACATAATCGACCAGTGGCATATATCGTTCGACCAGGTAATTTCCGGCCTCCGGATCACGCCCCTGTTGCCAGCCTTCCCAGTATTCCAATTCTTCTTTTGATAATTTATCATTCAACAAGCGTTTCACCACCATTCATTTGATACCGCGGCATGTCTATTTAAACAACATTTTCAAGAGAAACCCTTTGATGCCCAGTTTGTACGGTACAGGCAGGTTCAGAAATTCGCCCGTCACTTTTCGCATCGCCTGTGAAGCGTACGTATTCGGGAATGACAGCAGAAACGGCACTTGTTTCTTCACAGCTGCCGGGACATTCGCGTCACTTGGAATAAAGCCCAGTGTACCGATTTCTTTTTCGAGAAATTGCTGGGTGACCTGCTGGAAGTTCTCAGAAGTCTGTTTGCCTTCTTTTTCAGTCGTACATTGGTTGATGATCAATTTCATGTGGACATTCGGATCTTTCACATGGACCATCTTCACAATTGAGTAGGCATCCGTAATCGAAGTTGGTTCAGGTGTGGTCACGAGAATTACGTCATCTGCAGCCAGGATGAAACGCAGGTTTTCATCCGATAATCCGGCTCCTGTGTCGAGAATCACATAATCGACATGCCCCTGAATCTCACTGAGTTCGTCAAAGAATTTCTTCATCTTCGCTTCGTCCAGTTTGAACATTTCGTTGAATCCGGTTCCTCCGGAAATGAACAGCAAGCCATTCGGCCCTTCTTCGATAATGTCCCAAATCGACAAATCCTTTTCCACCATCGTTGCGATCGATTCCGCGGGCGACCGGCCCAGTAACACATCGACATTGGCAAAGCCTAAATCGACATCGAATATCAGGACTTTCCGATTCTGTTCCACCAGGCTCAAAGCGAAGTTCAAAGCGAAATTCGATTTGCCGACGCCGCCTTTTCCGCTTGTTACAGCAATTGTACGTGTCTGTCTGCGTTCTTTTTTCGGTTTTTTCTGCATCATTTTTTCCCGCAATTGTTTTGCCTGATCAATCATTGTCATCTTCCCCTAGCACAAAGTTTGCGATCAACTCGGGAGTTGCCGTCAAAATATCATCTGGAACGTTTTGGCCATTGGCAATATAAGTAACGGGAATCGAATAATGATAGATCAGATTTAAAATAGCGCCGGACGAACTTGTTTCATCCTGCTTTGTCAGAAGCAGCTGGTCCATTCGGATTGTCTGGAAATTATCGATGATTTTTTTCATATCTTCGTATTTTGAAGTCAGGCTGAGTACCAGATTGATCTGGATTTTGTTTTTATCTGAAAGCAGCGCCTCGAGGTCATCGATATACTGCTTTTGCTGGTAATTGCGGCCCGCAGTATCCATCAGGATGATGTCACACGCAGCCAGTTCAACCATCGCACGGTTCAAGTCTTCCGCCGAATCGACCACTTGGATCGGAATGTTCAAGATGCCGGCATATGTTTTCAATTGTTCCACTGCGGCGATACGGTACGTATCCGATGTAATCAATCCGACTTTTTTGCCTTCCCGCAACAGCAGATCTGCAGCGATTTTTGCAATTGTCGTCGTTTTACCTACACCCGTCGGTCCGATGAAACAAATGATTTCCGGATCTTTTACGACCGGCTTTTGCTGATGCAGGCCGATTAAACGAATGATTTCGGTTCTGGCCATTCTTTGAATCTGTGCGGCGGAGATATCCGGCTGCTGGCCAATCGTCAGCATCATTTTCGCCAGTATTTCCGATTGGATTTCCTTTGTCACTTCCTGGCTGTTCAAACGCTGATTCAAAGGCTTCAAGGAAGCAGGCAAATGATCTTCCTGCATCGATTGCATCATGAATTGCTTGATGCCTTTCAATTCATTGATCAAGTCTCCCGTTAGGTTAGCGTTTTCAGCATCCGGCACTGCAGCAGCTTTGGTTGGAACCGGTACACTTGTCTTCTGCGTTGACGGCACTGCACTTACGGATTCTTTCTTAGCCACTTTCTTCTTCGGCTGCGCTTCGACCGCGGCGGTGACTTCCAGTCTTTCTTTTTGGAAAAAGCCAATAAATCCGCCGACTTTCACTTTTTTTGTATTCAGGATTAAAGCGTCAGCTCCCAAGTCTCTTTTGATCATCGGCAAAGCTTCACTGACATTCTGGACGATATATGTTTTTAATCTCATCAGACATTTACTCCTCCACTGATATTGACGACGCCGACGCTTTGAATTTCGATGTTCGGTTCAAGTTCGTTATAGGAAAGTACCGGAAAATCCGGTGCGAAGCCTTCGATAAACTGCCGCATATAGATGCGGATAGCCGGTGACGTCAGCAGGATCGGCTGGACGCCCGTTTGCTGCAGTTGAGCAGCCTGTTCTGAAATTTTCTGGAAAATCAACTGCGACGTTTCCGGGTCGATCGACAAGTAATTCCCCTGTTCCGTACGGTGCACCGATTCAGCGAACTTCTTCTCGACACTTGCTCCTGCTGTAATAACTTTCAGCGCTTCATTCTGCGGAGCGTATTGCAAAGTGATCTGACGGGACAATGAACGTCTCACGTATTCAGTCAAAACATCTGTATCTTTCGTTTGAGATGAATAATCAGCCAGCGTTTCCAGGATAATCAGCAAATTGCGGATTGAAACTTTCTCTTTCAAAAGTTTCATCAACACTTTCTGCACTTCTCCGATAGTCATCAAGTTAGGAATCAACTCTTCCACTACAGCTGGACTTCCTTCACGCATATTTTCAATCAGCGATTTCACTTCCTGGCGGCCGATCAATTCATGGGCATGTCGTTTGATGACTTCTGTCAGATGTGTCGACACGACGGAAGGCGGATCGACGATGGCGTATCCTGCCATTTCGGCGTCTTCTTTCATGCTGTCATTGACCCATAGGGCAGGCATGCCAAATGCGGGTTCAACCGTTTCGATGCCTTCGATGCTATCATCATCAATTCCCGGGCTCATCGCCAAGTAATGGTCGAGCATAATTTCACCTGTTGCAACTCGGTTGCCTTTGATTTTAATAATGTATTCATTTGGACGAAGCTGGATATTATCACGTATCCGGATGACCGGCACGACGATTCCAAGCTCCATTGCCAATTGACGGCGGATCATGATGACCCGGTCCAGCAAATCTCCGCCCTGGTTTTTATCAGCAATCGGAATCAGGCCGTAACCGAATTCGAACTCGATCGCATCGACGTGAAGAAGGTCGATAACACTTTCCGGGCTCTTCATGGCTTCAATTTCTTTGCCGTCTCCGGAAACGCCTTCTTTTTCTGATTTTTCTTCTGCATTCAGCGTTCTTTGTATTTTAAATCCGCTGTAAGCGAGAACTCCCGCCACCGGCATGATCAAAAACGGACTTATTGGCGTCAGGAATGCAATCATCATCAAAACTCCCGCTACCACATAGAGCATTTTTGGAAAGGCGAAAAGTTGTTTGGTGATATCTGAACCAAGGTTGCCGTCAGAAACGGCTCTTGTTACTACAATCCCCATCGCTGTGGAAATCAGCAACGCCGGTATCTGGCTCACCAAACCATCTCCGATGGACAGCAGCGTGAATAGCTTGGCAGCTTCACCGACCGGCAAGCCGTGGACGATGACACCAATCAACAAACCACCGATAATATTGATGAGTGTGATGATAATACCTGCAATGGCGTCCCCTTTTACGAATTTACTGGCACCATCCATGGCACCATAAAAATCCGCTTCCTGGCTGACTTTCTCCCTGCGGTTTTTTGCTTCCAAATCGGAAATCATTCCGGCGCCAAGATCGGCATCGATGCTCATCTGCTTACCGGGCATCGAGTCGAGCGTGAAACGCGCCGCTACTTCAGCTACCCGCTCCGCTCCCTTAGTAATAACAAGGAACTGAATAATAACAAGAATCAGGAAGACCAGAATCCCGATGATTACACTGCCTCCGACAACGAACATACCGAAAGTTTCAATTACTTCTCCTCCGGTTTGATTCGTCAAAATCGACCGGGTCGTCGAAACGTTCAACCCGAGACGGAAAAGGGTGGTCAGCAAAAGAAGAGTCGGGAAAATGGAGAACTCCAGCGCTTCTTTCGTATTCATCGCCACCAGTAAAATCATCATGGCAAGGCTGATATTGATCAATATCAATATATCCAATAACAATGGAGGCAACGGAATGACCATCATGACGACGATCATAATTACGGATACTAAGACTGCATAATCTCTGATTTTCAAGTTATTTCCCATCTCCTATTGCTTTTGTGAATGTTTTTATGTA
>CAZGMW010000125.1:0-5360 GCA_964526895.1 uncultured Planococcus sp.
ATAGAAACAATGGATGCTTTTACTCCGGTAATTACGAAACGTTTTCAGCAGGAGATGAAAACCATTGCAGATGTCATTCATGGCAACGCCGAAATCGAACAGGAACCTGGGCATGCTTTCGGCACTTATAAAGCTGATATCTCAGATTATGTAATTGGCTGGATGATCGGGATCGAATGGGATCCTCAAACTGTTTTTGAAATGGGTGAAAAATATCCGGAACTCGGGGAGTATTCCGGTACTTTCGTCGAAACGGCAGATGCAAATCCCATGGAGCACTGGCTTGCTCAGCAATTGGATGTGTTGGCTGTTTATGAATATGAAACATACGACAGCATGAGACCGCTGAGTTTTACCAACTGGGTGACAACCGACAATATCGACCAGCCGGCTGAACCGAATAAACTGGAAGACATTGCGACGGTCGATCCAAACCATATCAGCACAAAGAACGAACTCGAGGAAGTCGGAATGTTTGCTTCTTACCATGTGTATCCCTATTATCCTGATTTTTTGAATCTCGAAGAAAAATACACAGAGTATATAGACCATCGGGGCGAAAAAAATAATTATGCAGGCTATTTACATGATTTGAATGAGTCGCATGATCTCCCCGTCTTAATCGCAGAGTTCGGTATTCCTGCTTCGCGGGGCAAAACGCATGAAAACCCCTTCGGCTGGAATCAAGGGTTTATTTCCGAGAGCGAACAAGGGGACATTGTCAGTGGATTATATGAAGACATTTTAGAAGAAGGCATGCTCGGCGGCTTGGTCTTCACCTGGCAGGACGAATGGTTTAAACGGACCTGGAATACGATGGATTACGACGATCCTGATAGACGTCCATATTGGTCCAATGCGCAAACCAATGAGCAGCAATTCGGCTTGCTCAGCTTCGACCGCCATAAAGTGAAAGTCGACGGCAAAGACGATTGGCAGGAAGAATCTGTCTTATATGAAGAAGAAAATGGCGCATTGCGTTCACTTTCGATGGATTCGGATGAACGATATGTCTATGTAAAAGCCCAATTCGACCCTCAAGAGCAATGGTGGAAAGAAAATCAATTCAAGCTTTATTTTAGTGTAAGAGACGATCAAGGAATTCCGATTGAAGAAGAATTTCTTGCTGATTTCAAACTGACAATCGAAGGCGAAGAGGCGGCATTAGAAGTAGCAGGGGATTATGATACTTTCTACCATGATTATCATGAACGCCTGAATATGCTGCCGGAAGAGCCTGGCATCGAAGAAAACTTTCATCCCATCCGACTGGCTTTAAGCAAGGCATTTATATGGCCGGATACGGGGGAAGAGTATCCGTTTGATTATTACGAAACGGGTGAATTGCGTTTCGGCATCGCAAACCCGGAGCTTGAAGACTATGACTCGTTGAATGATTATTATTATTCACCGGAAACTGGTATCTTGGAAATTCGCATTCCCTGGATGTTGTTGAATGCCAAAGACCCGTCCAAAAAACAATTCATCGGTGATTTGCAGGAAGATGGTTTGGAAGCCGACCTGTCGGTGGATGGGATCGAAGTGGCTGCTGTTCTGGAGAAAGAAAATGGAAAGCAAGAGTCCGTAGGCTTTAAAAATACTGAAACTTATTCATGGAATGAGTGGCAGCTGCCCGAAACACAGGAAAGACTGAAAGAGTCATATTATATCTTGAAGGAAACATTCGGAAATATAGATTGAAAAAAGGGCCTAAAAAGGTCCTTTTTTCATGGAACGATATTGCTCAATCTTTATACTCTTTTCACTCGTTAATCATTTTCTGCGTAAAAACATGCAGTATTTTTACTATTTAATGGAAGTAAGAAATAACTATTGGAAAGTTGGAAAATAAGTGTTTTTCCATATAAATATGTAAGTGCTTCATTATAATTTGAATTAAATGGGCTATTCAAAGGGTGATATTGGTATAATAGAACTATTTTACTAATGATTCGTGAGACTAAATAGTTTGTTTAACCTATTCTTCTGAATTATCAGACGTGTTAAGATTTTAACAAGTAATAAAATTCTGACAAGTTTGGAAGGGGAAAAAATAATGATTAAAAGCAAGTGGGTTTCTATATTATCAGCAAGTGCATTAACATTATCACTAATGGCGCCGGCGGCCTTGGCGGCACCAACAGAAGCGGTTCCATCGACAGTCGATTGGAACAGCGCGAAATACGGTGAAAGAATTGACATTGACCAACAACTTAACGAACTTTCACAAAGTGCTGAGTTCCAAAAAGAAGCAGAAGCGAAGATCAAAGCACAAGCAGGATCATTGAATGATGAAGCTGCTGGAAGCGACGAAACTTCAGCTGAAAGCACATTTACAGAAGATCATGGAACAAAATTATTCCTAAACCGCAACTTGAAATTTAAAGAATTTACTCTCCGCAGTATTGGTGACAACGTTGAGATCTGGGTAGCAAACGATTTAGCATATGGACCGAACAATCCAAAACCGGCTGATGTTGTAACTCAAGCACAAGTCGATAAATTAAAAGCTGAATTTGACAGCAATATTTATCCTGTTGCAACTGAATTTTTCGGGACACCTGATTCACTCGATGGTTCCCAATCTCCACTTCCGGGAATGGTAGGGTTGCCTGAAGGTTATTATGAAGGATCTGACAAAGTGATCATGCTTGTCGATAACGTGCAGGACGAAGGCTGGAACAACCCGTCTTATCCGTTCTTCGTAGCCGGTTTCTTCTGGCAGACACTTGAAAACTATACAGACCGTAATATCATCACAATCGATACAAACTCTTGGGCGACTCGCCTTGAAAATACATTCTTCGCAACGACAATCCATGAACTTCAGCATTTGATCCAGGCGGATAACGATGGATCTGAGGAAACATGGTTAAACGAAGGGATGTCTACATTCTCTGAATTCCTTGGTGGATACGGACACGGTGAAGGATCTATCAACTTCTATTTGGATCATCCGGAAAACTCTCTTGTAAACTGGGATGAGCACGGAACAGCTAAAACTGGACCGGAAACAATCGCAGATTATGGCCAGACTTATCTGTTCACACTTTATATGTACGATAAATTTGGCAAAGAGTTTATCCGTGAACTTGCGGTTGATGGCGAAACTCAAGGCATGAACAGTGTTAATGACACATTGAAGAGATACGGTTCCGATAAAACATTCACACAAGTTTATCAAGACTTTATGACGGCATTGACTTTGGATAACTCTGAAGTGAGCAGCGACTACAATTTCGACAGCATTAACCTTCGTGAATTGCCGGTTGGCACTAACGGTGATGTACGCGGCAAAACGGTCGACTTCGAAAAAGCATTAACATTTGAAAAAGAAGGCGTTCCGGCATGGGGCGGCGACTTTAAAGAATTCAACTTTGGAAAAGATGTGCGCGGACTTGAATTTGACGGCGTAGATTTCCTTCCATTGCAATGGAGCACAACAGCAAATCCATTGGATGCATCTGAGCAGGTCTTGCATGCGAACAATGGAGACGAAGCTGATCAGGCTTTGATCTTTGGAGCAACAGTTCCAGCTGAAAACCCGACTTTGACTTTCGATCATTATTATGACATTGAAGAGTCATGGGATTATGCAATGGTACAAGTTTCAACAGATAACGGCGAAACTTGGACTTCGCTTGAAAACGAAAATACGCGCAGTGATGTAGTTCCAGAAGGCTACCCGACGATCAAAGAAAACGTACCAGGATTCACGGGCCACAAATTGAACTGGTCAACTGAAACATTCGACCTTTCAGCTTACGCTGGACAAGACGTATTGGTTTCATTCCGTAACTTGACGGACTGGGGCTACAACGATACAGGCTGGTTCATCAAAAATGTTCAGCTTGGCGATTTCTCTGCTGATGGATCTTCTACTGAAGCATTCCAATCTCTTGGCCAATTGAAAGGTGAGTATGTCGACTTTACAACGACATTCATCCAAACGAAGAAAAATGGCCAACAGCATGTATTCCATGTTGATCCATTCAACGTAACAGAAGAAGATGCTTTGGATCTGAGTAATGTACTTCGTGAAGGCAATGTGAAAATGATCACTTCTTACGCAGCTGAAGAAGGCCAGCGTGAAGCGAAAGAGTTCTCTTACGAAGTTCAATACAAAGTGGATAACCCGAACAAAGGCAAAGGCAAAAATAACGCTAAAAGCAAAAACTGATTAAAAGCGGACTGCGGTCCGCTTTTTCTTTTGGGCAAAATTACGTTATGATAAGAAGGTAGAAGAATCAGGTATACGAAAGGAAGATTATATTGTCAAAAAAACTGGATGCATTCCTGAACGAAAATTTAAACGAACTTAAAGACCAAGGCTTATATAACGAAATCGACCCGGTTGAAGGACCGAACGGACCGATTATCCAAGTTCGTGGAAAAGACCTTATCAATTTGTCATCAAATAATTACCTTGGCTTGGCGACAAACGATGATCTGAAAAAGATTGCCAAAGATACAATCGATAAATACGGCGTTGGAGCAGGAGCTGTCCGCACGATCAACGGAACTCTGGATCTTCATGTGAAACTGGAGGAAAAGCTGGCTGAATTCAAAGGTACGGAAGCTGCGATTTCCTACCAATCCGGATTCAACTGCAACATGGCTGCGATTTCCGCTGTTATGGATAAAAATGATGCAATTCTGTCGGATCAGCTGAACCATGCGTCGATCATTGACGGTTGCCGTTTATCCAAAGCGAAAATCATTGCTTACAAACACTCGGATATGGAAGACCTTCGCGCTAAAGCGAAAGAAGCCACTGAATCGGGCCAATACAATAAAGTAATGGTTATTACAGACGGCGTCTTCTCAATGGACGGCGATATTGCTAAACTTCCGGAAATCGTGGAAATTGCAAAAGAATTCGATTTGATCACATATGTCGATGATGCGCACGGTTCAGGCGTTACTGGGAAAGGCAAAGGAACTGTGAAGCATTTCGGACTTGAAAAAGAAGTCGACATGCAAATGGGTACTTTATCGAAAGCTGTAGGAGTTGTCGGCGGCTACGTGGCTGGGAAACAGAACTTGATCGACTGGCTGAAAGTCCGTTCACGTCCGTTCTTGTTCTCGACAGCTGTTACTCCTGGAGATACTGCGGCAATCACGGCTGCACTTCAGATGATCATGGATTCAACCGAGTTACATGATAAGCTATGGGAAAATGGCGATTACCTGAAAAAAGGCTTGAAAGAGCTGGGCTTTGATATCGGGGAGTCTGAAACACCGATCACACCTTGCATCATCGGCGAAGAAAAAACAACACAGGAATTTTCTAAGCGTTTATTCGAAGAAGGCGTCTATGCAAAATCAATCGTCTTCCCCACAGTTCCAAAAGGCACAGG
>CAZGMW010000126.1:0-5350 GCA_964526895.1 uncultured Planococcus sp.
AGTAATGATGTGAATATCAGTGCCCAGGAAGGTCTCAAGCGGACTGAAATCATTACAGTTGTATTGATTTTCGGCTTGCTGCTGGCGGTATTCCGTTCAATCGTCACACCGTTGATACCGCTTGTGGCAGTAGGGATTTCCTATTTGCTCAGCCAGTCACTCGTGGCTTTTTTCATCGATTGGTTCGGATTCCCGGTTTCAAACTATACACAAATATTCCTGGTGGCGATTCTTTTCGGTATCGGTACAGATTATTGTATTCTGCTCCTCAGCCGTTATAAAGAAGAACTGTCTTCCGGCCATGGTGTGGAAGAAGCAATCGTCAATACGTATAAAACGGCAGGTCGTACGCTGTTGATCAGTGGACTGGCTGTATTCATCGGATTTTCCGCCATCGGTTTCGCGGATTTCCCAATATTTAAATCAGCTGTGGCAGTGGCGGTGGGAATTTTCGTCCTGCTGATTGTGCTGTTTACAGTGGTACCGTTCTTCATGGCTTTGTTGAAGGAGAAACTATTTTGGCCTTCAAAAAAATCAGCGTCCCATGCAGACAGCAAAATATGGATCTGGATGAGCAAGCTGTCGATCAATCGGCCTTTATTGTCGATGCTCGTAGTTGCGCTAATTACAGTGCCGTTGTTGTTTACTTATAACAATGATCTATCTTTCAATACTGTAGATGAAATCGGTGGGGAGTATGAGTCTGTAAAAGGTCTTCGGGCGATTGAAGATGGCTTTGGAAAAGGCGAATCGTTGCCGGTACAGGTCATTTTCAAATCAGATGATGCTTTAACATCTGAAGAAATTGTTCCTTATTTCGAAATGGTCAGCCGTGAAGTCGAGAAAATTGACGGCGTCGATTCGGTTCGTGCCATTACGCGCCCGACCGGAGATATAATCGAAGAATTATATGTGGATGAACAAGTGGGCTTACTGGCAGATGGATTGGCCGAAGCCCGCGACGGCCTTGGTGAAGTTCAGGCTGGTCTTACAGAAATCGAAAACAATTTATCCGATATCGGTGGCCAGGCAGGCGGCGCTGGTGGACTTGGTGAAGCTGCAGCCGGTCTTGGACAATTGAACGATCAACTTGGACAAGTGGCTCAAGGTTTACAGCAAACCGGTAATATTCAACAGACTGTCGGTGCTTTAACACAGATTAGCGGCGGTCTTGCGGAAATTGAACAGGGTCTCCAAGGAGCTGCCGGCCAGACAGGTGAGCTTGGTGCTGGTCTTGGTCAGCTGGCTGAAGGAATCGCTGCTGCCAATGAAGGATTGACTGAGATTGAAAATGGTCTGACAGAAGCGGTAGATTTGATGCAGGCCATTAGTGATAGTGAATCTGTCCGTGCAACCGGTTTGTTTATTCCGGAAGGAACGCTGGAGGACGAAGAATTCGAACAGGTTTTGGATCGCTATACGTTTGCTGAAGAGACTGGTGTCACGATGGAAGTTATCCTTGCCGAAGACCCGTATTCACCGGGGGCAATCGACACGGTAGCTGAAATCAAAGAAACCGTGGAACGCAGCACTGCTGCAACGCCGTTGGCAGATGCGGAAATCGCCTTTGGAGGCATCGCCAGCATCAATAGTGATTTGCAGGATATATCTTCCAATGATTTCACGAACACGGTGACAATCATGCTGGTCAGCTTGTTTATTGTTTTGGCAATTCTGTTCCGTTCATTGATCATGCCTCTATACATGATCGGCTCTCTCCTGTTGACGTATTATACTTCCATTGCTATTGCGGAGTTGATTTTCGTCAATGGTCTTGGGTTTGATGGTATCAGCTGGGCAGTGCCGTTCTTCGGTTTTGTTATGCTTGTGGCTCTTGGCGTTGACTATTCGATTTTCCTGCTTGACCGATTCCGTGAAGAATCGTTCAACGGCATTACGGTGCGGGACGCGATGTTCACGTCCATGGCGAAAATGGGAACTGTCATCATTACGGCGGCAATTATTCTCGCCGGTACATTCGGCGCGATGATTCCATCAGGTGTACTCAGTCTCGTGCAGATTGCGACCATCGTCATTACAGGGTTGCTGCTTTACGGTCTGATTATATTGCCGCTTCTCATCCCGGCAATTTCAGTGTCATTCGACCGAGGCGTCTGGTGGCCGTTCGGCAATCGCAAAAATAAATAAAGAGTGAATAGAAAAAAGTTGCAGATATTACCTGTAAGTGGGGTATGTCTGCAGCTTTTTTTCTGGTTAGGTTTCCTTTTCTGATTTTAATGAAATTCGAGATGGCATGTTATAATGGGGAAAGAATGAAAAAATGAAACGGGGTATATGCACTATGCTTACATTTGAGCAAAAGCTGGAAATCATTGAGTCATTTCCGGAACTCGCGCGTAAAGACGTGTCGATGAAACGAGTCAATTTCCATTATGAAGAAAGTCTCTACGACAAAAAAATTGTAGTCTATCATTTGCACCCAACTGGCAACGGTTTTGTCTATGTCGGAAACCTGCCGCATTATGAAGCGGATAAAAAAGGCTTCGTCAACATCCGTGATTTTTCCGAAAAAGAATTACGCAGTATCCTTGCTGATTCTCTGGATTATTTATCGCTGGAACCGGAACCGCCATACGACAAGACCTGGACGAACCGCGACAACGAGAAAGTGGATCTGGTCTATGACGAGCCATTCTGGAATGTCTACGCCGGCAAGAACCTGGAAGAAAGTTTCGGCACTTTCAGTGATGCCGAAGATTATTTGATTGACCAGGGCTTTAAAGAGCCGAAATAATGGAAATCCGCTTGTGGAGAGAGGACGAAGGCTTGCCGCTGGATTTGTTGCTCGAAGCGGACCCTTCTGAAGAGCTTGTCAGGGAATATTGCGAAAGCGGATATGTCTACGAGGCGAGGGTCGACGACGTGCTTGTAGGGGTATATGTGTTATTGTCGTTATCGGACACAGTGGTAGAAATTAAAAACATTGCTGTCGCTGAAACTGTTAGAGGAAGAGGCTACGGCAAGAAACTGATTCTCCATGCATTGGCTGAAGCAAAGCGATTAGGATTTGCTGCGGTCGAAATAGGTACCGGCAACTCGAGTGTTGATCAGCTGATGATTTATCAGAAATCCGGGTTTCGCATCGACTCGGTCGACCATGATTTCTTCACGCGCAATTATACTGAACCGATTATTGAAAACGGCATTAGATGCTGCGACATGATCCGGCTCGTTTATACTTTTTAACTTAAACTCTTCCTTTCGGGGAAGGGTTTTTTTTATTGGTAAGGAAAGATCGCTGCAAAACCAAAATATATGTGGGATTTATTCATATCATAAAGAGGAAAATTCACCCGGATTTCGGTATGCTTGAAGCAAGGAGTGATGACATGTTCAAGAAAGTGACTTTATATACAAATAAGCTCGATGAAGTAAAGGGCTTTTACGAATATCAACTGGGCTTCCGGATTGTTGAAGAGGACGAATCCAGCTTTATGCTTTCAATCGGGGAATCCCAGCTCGTATTCCGCGAATCCGAGCGTCCGGCATTTTATCATTTTGCCTTCAATATACCGGGAAACCAGTACACACTTGCTAAAGGCTGGGCAAGTTCGCGTGTGGAATTGAATCGCCAGGAGGGCATGGATGAAATCTATTATGCCAATTTCGATGCGGATGCATTTTATTTTGAGGATCCGGCCGGTAATATTGTGGAGTTTCTAGGCCGCAGAAACATAGACAAAATGGGGAATTTCACTGTGGATTCATTGCTGAACATCAGCGAAGTCAGCATCACCACCAAACAAGTAGCGGAAATCGGCAGGCAGATTGAAAATATGGACATTCCGGTCCGCGGCAATAAAGGCGTTGACCCCGAATCATTGAATTTTCTTGGGCAGGGTTCTGCATTTATCCTGCTGGTTCCACCAAAAAGAATGTGGTATTTTTCGAAAAAGAAGAGTGAAATCCATCCGTTGTCCATCGAATTGATAGACGGGCGCCAAATCGATATTGATGAAGAGGGGCGTTTCGGCAGAGCGGTTCCGGAAAATCCATTGTCAGACAGATTAGAAGAAATGGAATTCTCGGGAGTCGCCATGCTGAAGACAGACGAAGAATGGGCGATAGCCAAAGGAATGGCGGACCGGGCTAATGCACGGCCGAATGCAGTGGATACCCGTTTCGGCATCGCTTCCGGCTGTAAAATATTCACCGCTGTGGCGATTGCCCAGTTGGTGGAAGAAGGGGAATTGTCGCTTGATGATCTGCTTTCCGACTTGCTTCCAGAGGAATTCTCGAATTTCCCTGTAACGATCCATCAATTGCTGACCCATACATCGGGCATTCCGGATTATTTCGATGAGTCTGTCATAGATAACTTTGAAGAACTATGGCAGGACCATCCGATGTATCGGATGAAGAGCACAAAGGATTTTCTTCCTCTTTTCAAAGATAAGCCAATGAAATTCGAACCCGGAGAAAAGTTCGAGTACAATAATGCCGGCTTCATTGCACTTGGAATGGTGATTGAGAAATTGACTGCTAAATCGTTTACTGATGTAATTGAAGAACGGGTTTTTCAGCCTGCGGGAATGAATAGATCTGGCTATTTCCGTTTGGACCGCTTGCCGGCGGAGACTGCAACTGGTTATATAGATGAAGGGTCAACCTGGCGCACGAACCAATACGCTATTCCGATTAAGGGGGGCGCTGATGGCGGTGCATATACAACGGCTGCGGACATGACCGTTTTCTGGGAGCAATTGATGAATTACAGCCTCCTGTCTGAAGAAGGGACACGGAATTTGCTGAAGGCGCATGTTTCAGATGAAGAAAGCCATTACGGCTACGGCGTATGGATAAAAAAAGATGAAGGTGAAATTTTTAAATATCATGTGATGGGCTATGACCCCGGGGTCAGTTTCCATTCGGGCTTTTATCCTGTAAACGGCAGCACTGTGACGGTTCTATCGAATAGAAGCGCTGGTGCCAATGATGTTATCCAATTGATCGAACTAGAAAAAATGAACTGACAATTGTAAAGGAGTAGAAGTCTATGAGCGGAAAAAAACTGGCATTATCCATTGTTTTTGGCACCATTGGCCTAGCCGTATTAATTTTTGCGGTTTTTCAACTTTATTTCATGTTGAACTGATAGTAAAACTAAGAGGTGATCCGCATAAATCGGATCACCTCTTGTTTATATTCTCGGCTTTAAAGTTTTTCTGGAAATATAATTTGTTCAAAGAATAAGGGAATTAGAAGTGGTGAAAAAAACTTTTTTTTGGAAAATAAATAAAAAAATGGATTCTTCCGAAGAAGAATCCATTAAGAGTTATATTTTGATTAAGCTTTTGCTCATAGTGGTTGCTTAACCTCCCTTCCACCA
>CAZGMW010000127.1:0-5348 GCA_964526895.1 uncultured Planococcus sp.
TGCCTGCGGTTTTTCAGGATACGGTTTTAAATTCGGCAGCGTGATGGGAGAAGTGTTAAGCCAGATGGCTGTAGAAGGACAAAGTCAGTTTGATATTTCCATCTTTTCTCTTAAAAGGTTTAGGATAAAATAATTCCTACACTCACATGTAAAGAGCAGACAGCGTTTATTGCGCTGTCTGCTCTTTTTAGATTATCCCTGACGTAAAGTCATGGTTCCATTCCACTCAAAGGTTCATCGAAATGGCGCTCATATTTCCCGGGAAATATGATACGCTGCGTAATAAAATCATTCCCGGGCGTAAGCGAATTTCCGACTTACGCGTTATTGCACGACCCAATGCACTCTTATGTTTCCCCATAAAAAACCGCAAGCACTCAAGATGCTTGCGGCAAAGAGATCCTGTTCAGGATTCGTATTTATTTTTTCACATCGAAACGGTCAGCGTTCATCACTTTGTTCCATGCTTTGATGAAGTCGCGAACGAATCTTTCTTTGTTGTCGTCTTGTGCATATACTTCTGCAATGGCACGAAGAATGGAGTTAGAGCCGAATACAAGGTCAAAACGTGTTGCAGTGTAGACTTTTTCGCCTGTTACATTGTTTTTGCCTTCGTATTTATTGAACTCTGCTGGTGTCCAGTCAATATTCATATCCAATAAGTTGACGAAGAAATCATTTGTCAAAACGCCGACTTTGTCAGTAAAGACTCCTTCGGTCGCTCCTTGGTAAGTAGCACCAAGTGCACGCATACCGCCGACAAGCGCTGTCATTTCCGGTGCTGTAAGGCCAAGCAATTGCGCTCTATCAAGCATCGCTTCTTCCGGGCTTATGGAGTACTCTTTCTTCTGGTAGTTTCTGAAACCATCTGAAACCGGCTCCAGCACGTCAAAGCTTTCTGCATCCGTGTGTTCTTCAAGCGCATCTCCACGGCCTTGAGTGAATGGTACGTCGATAGCGAAACCTGCCGCTTTCACAGCCTGTTCAATCGCAGCATTTCCACCAAGTACGATCAAGTCAGCGATGCTGATTTTATCATCCATGCCTGCTTTCAATTTTTCATAGAAAGAAAGCACTTTTTCCAATTCTTTCGGCTCGTTCGCTTCCCAGCCGCGTTGTGGAGCGAAGCGGATGCGAGCTCCGTTTGCACCGCCGCGTTTGTCTGAATCGCGGTATGTGCTGGCAGATGCCCAAGCAGTTTTGATCAATTGCTGCGGGTCTAATCCGCTTTCCATGATCTTCACTTTCAGTTCTTCCAATTCCTCTGCTGTGATAACGCCTGGTGCTGCTGGAACTGGATCTTGCCAGATCAATACTTCTGTCGGAACTTCCGGTCCCCAATAACGCTCGATTGGTCCCATGTCGCGGTGAAGAAGTTTGAACCATGCACGGGCAAACGCATCCTGGAACTCTTCCATGTTTTCATAGTAACGGCGTGAAATCTTTTCATAATCCGGATCCATGCGAAGCGCCATGTCCGCTGTTGTCATCATTGTTTTCACTTTGATGGAAGAATCTTCAGCATCAGGTGCCATCTGCTCTTCTGACAAATCTTTAGCGGTCCACTGGTAAGCGCCTGCAGGAGATTTCGTCAATTCCCACTCATATCCGAACAATTGCTCGAAGAAGCCGTTGTCCCATTTTGTCGGGTTGGCAGTCCAAGCGCCTTCGATACCGCTTGTAATCGTATCGCGGCCTTTTCCTGAACCGTACGTGCTCTTCCAGCCAATTCCCTGGTTTTCTACGAGTGAAGCTTCTGGATCGTCACCAACATTTGAAGGATCTCCAGCGCCGTGGGCTTTACCGAATGTATGTCCACCTGCGATCAACGCAACTGTTTCCTCATCGTTCATCCCCATGCGGCCGAATGTTTCACGAATATCGACAGCACTTCCAAGCGGATCTGGTTTGCCGTTCGGTCCTTGCGGATCCACGTAGATCAAGCCCATTACAACTGCAGCAAGAGGATCTTCCAATTCACGGTCTCCTGAATAACGGGTATCTGTCAGCCACTCTTTTTCATTGCCCCAATAAACATCTTCTTCCGGTGCCCAAATATCTTCACGGCCCGCGCCGAATCCGAAAGTTTTGAAGCCCATCGATTCAAGTGCCACGTTGCCTGTCAATACAAGCAAATCAGCCCATGAAATTTTGTTTCCGTATTTTTTCTTGATCGGCCAAAGCAAACGGCGCGCTTTGTCCAAGTTTACGTTATCCGGCCAGCTGTTAAGCGGTGCAAAACGCTGGTTTCCGGTAGAACCGCCTCCGCGGCCATCTGCTGTACGATACGTACCTGCAGCATGCCAAGACATACGGATGAATAGACCGCCGTAATGTCCGTAGTCAGCCGGCCACCATTCCTGGCTGTCAGTCATCAAGTCGTGAAGATCCTGTTTCAATGCATCGTAATCCAATTTCTCGAATTCCGCTTTATAATCAAATTCATCCCCTAGAGGATTTGTTTTTGTATCGTGCTGATGCAGAATATTCACATTCAGCATATTCGGCCACCAGTCTTTGTTTTGCGTTTTGCCTGGTTTGTTAGATGTTGTTATTGCACTGTCAGCGTGCCCACCTGTTTGGCTGGTTGGCTGTCCGCCGCCTGCGCCCGTAAACGGACATTGTGCATCTGAAGCCGCAGTGTGTTGTTTTTGCTCGTTAGTATCGTGTTCATTGTTTCCCATTCTTTAAACCCTCCTAGGTAAGTAATGAAAATTAATAATCTCACTAGAACTACTGCTGTTATTGCAAATAACAGTAAATAGTAATTCTTACATTAGAATTATACTAAACTGGAGACGGCCTGAACAGCAATAAGGTATCAAATTAGAGTATTTATTAATATACTCGGCTAGAATGCAGGAATTCTCACTTGAGAAGATCAGTTGAAATTCTCATCTACATACTAGCCCTCCAGTAAATGAAGTCAGTAAGCTGTTTGTTTTCCCGCTTTTATTCCAACTCTTCTTCCGCAATCAACTTAAACCCTTCGATAATGGTATCTTCTTCAACTTCAATCAGCAAACAGCGCTTGCCGTTGTAATTGACTTCTTTGACGTAACGTAAGTCTTGTGGACTGATCTTGATATCCGCGACTTTCGTGCTGATTTTAATCGACTTGGACGCGTAGCTTGGAATGATGTGGCTGGCTTTCATTTCATAATTTTTGTCTTCCACCACTTGCTCGAAAGCTCTTTCCACTTTTTCCGTGCTCAAATCCTTTATGCCGCTCGCTTTCAATACACGCTCGAGTTCTTTTGTGTCAAGGACCGGCGCACTGTCATCTTCGTCATCGTATTCTTCATCCACGACGAGCATGCTGTTGATCTCGTCATACACATTGGCGAGCGTTTTCGAATTCACTTCATCCCCGATCACGGCTTTGACGATTTCTTCGAACACCGCTCTGTCTTCCTCGGCCGTCATGATTTCATCGCCGTTCAAGACATTTTCGATAAACTGGAAATCCGGTTTATTCGCTTTGCTCGCCGCGTAAAGCACGTGATGGATATCTGCCGCATTGTCCGTAAAGCTTGGGAACAGGAATCCGCCAATCGGCGAAGCCAGTTTAATGACCGGATCCGTCACCAGATTCGACTTGAATTCTTTTTCAACAAAATCAAATACCAGTGAACTCTTCGGCAGCTCCGTCTGGTTCATGCTGCACAGGATGAACGGCGTCGTGAACACTTCATCGCGCATATCGATTTCCGTTTCATCCGCCGTGCGCTTCGTCGTCTTAAAATAAGTCCCGCGGATAAACGTGACTACCATGTCCTTTTCGTATTGCTTGTCCTGCACCATCTTCAACGCAAGCTGCTGCATGTTTTCCTGCCACTCGGCCGCGTCATCTGCCTCCAGACCTTCATAGAGAAGATGCTGCGTGTGGTCCGTCTGCCCTTCTTCCTGCGGCTGGAACTTCACTTCGAACAGCTTCTGATCCAGCTTGCCGCCCAGCACCTTTTTGAAATTGGCAAGAAACAGCTCCTGCTGCTCCCGGTCCAATAAAGAAAAGGAACGGCTCTCTTCGTGAAAAATTTCACTGCTTTCTTTCTGTATATAAACATTATAAATTTCAGCGATCTTCAATAAATCGGTATCCAGCTTAAATCGTTTGCGAATATCGGCTATATCTTTCTTATTCATCTCTGCTTCCAACTCCCTGGTTAATAAAACGTGGTGTGCACAAAAAAAAGAGCATCCAAAGCTGCGGTTCAGCTTTTAGTGCTCTTCCATTATAACAAGAATTGGAGTGGATGACGGTGAGGAAGTTGGTTAGATTAATATTCTTCGTAATCGATATTCCGCAAAACAGCTTCGCTTTCCGGGGGCTCGCGCTGAACTAACTCGGGCTCTTCGCCCGAGTGGATTTCAGCACTTCGCTTTGTCCCCAGGAGTCTACGTTGTTTTGCTCCATATCTTTAAAAACTTCTTTAAGAATCGATGAATATTATTACCCAGTTTGTATATTGTAATTTGTAATTACTTTTTATTTTTCGCCTCATGCAAGCGCCGGTGGAGTTGATGGACCATTTCCGCGAGTTCCGGAACAGGGCCATCGACTTCAGCATCCACGATTACATCTTCAATGGCCAGATTTCGGACAGGTGACGGCGCAGCGCCCAGTTCGCTCAACCAGCCTGACAATTGCTCGGATGAACTTGCGTAGACGATTCTGCCCAAGCCGACCCAGCCGTGAGCCGCCGCACACATCGGGCAATGTTCTCCCGATGTATAAACCGTTGCCTTGCTTCGTTCTTCAGTAGACAGGTTATTTGCCGCCCATCTGGCAATCGCAAATTCGGGATGCTGCGTATGGTCGCCTCCCGCCACATGATTATGATCTTCAAAAAGCACTTCGCCATGGGCTGAAACCAATACGGATCCGAACGGTTCGTCGCCTTTCTCCAAAGCTGTTTCCGCCAATTCCACGCAACGCTGTAAATGCTTCAAATCAGTTTCGGTGATCATTTTTAAGTCCTCCCCGTTAATTTTCAGTCGACTTCAATCCGTTTTTTGTTTTCAATATACTCCTTTAATTTTAACAAATGATCTTTATCTTCTTTCTTCAAAATCCGTTCGAACAGTGGCTCGATGAGTATATTTTTCAACCCTTTTGAACGAAGAAAACCCGTAAAATCGACGGTCGTTCCACCGGTTTCAGCGGTGAACCCATACCTATAATCCACTGTCATACCGGCACTTTCACTTGTTACTGTATATTTTTGATTTGGAATGAATTCTGATACCGTCAGGATCGTATCTATTTCTTTCCCTCTTATGTTTCTCGTTTCTTTAATCCGGGTCCCTGCTTGCAGAGGGCCTGCCGTCATTTTTTCAGTCTTCAC
>CAZGMW010000128.1:0-5325 GCA_964526895.1 uncultured Planococcus sp.
TTTTTGGTCATTATATTGGGTGCAATATCATTTTTAAGGATTCCGGTGACTTTGATTCCTGAATTGAATCCGCCGATAGGGGTGGTGGTGACCAGTTATAGCGGAGCGAGTCCTACAGAAGTAAACGAAAAAGTGACAAAGCCTCTCGAAGCGAATCTTTCTACCCTTCCCGGTATCGAATCGATCCAGTCCACCTCACAGGAAGGTTCGAATTTCATTCTGCTTGAATTTGACTGGTCCACCGATATCGACGATGTGCAAAGCGATATCCTGCAACGGATCGATCAGACGTTCCTCCCTGAAGACGCGAGTGAACCACAATTTCTGAAGTTTGATCCTTCGCAGTTTCCGATTTTGCAATTGTCTTTACGCGCTACAGAACCAGATGTCGATATCCGGGTTCTTGCAGAAGAATTGGAAACAGAATTGCTGCAGACAGAAGGGGTAGCAAACGTAAATATTTCAGGAACTCTAATAGAAGATATATTGATTTCATTGGATCCGGAATTATTGGAAGAGAATGGTCTCCAGCAATCCGATATAGTCCAAGTCATACAAGGCAGCAATATTTCGTTGCCCGGTGAGCCGATAGAAAGCGAAGATGGCCGTAACTTGACGACGCGGATCATCAGCACATTGACAAGCCCTGAAGAAATTGCAAATCTTGTTGTCACAGTAAATCCGCTTGACGGCGAAAATCTGACGATTGGTGATGTTGCAGAAGTTTCAATTACTGAACGCGATCTCAATAGTGAAACACGCGCCAACCAGGAACCTGCCGTCCTGCTCGCAGCGCTGCAGGAGTCAGGGGCGAACACGGCAGAGGTTTCGACAGCTTTCCAGGAACGATTGAATGAACTGTTGGAAGAAGAGAGATTCAGCGCAGTGGAAGCCGATATTCTGTTTGACCAAGGGGATTATGTGAAGCTTGCGGTTGGAAATATCGGACAAACATTGATATTCGGCGGCATATTTGCAATGCTGGTTTTATTTTTCTTCCTTCGTGGAATAAAAAGTCCAGTCATCATCGGCATTGCCATCCCTTATTCTGTCATAGTCACTTTTGTCTTGATGTATTTTGCGGATTTTGCGCTTAATATCTTAACACTTGGTGCATTGGCTCTGGGAATTGGGATGCTTGTCGATAACGCAATTGTGGTAATTGAAAATATTGAGCGTCATCTGGCAATGGGCAAGCCGTCGAAAAAAGCCGCATCTGATGGATCCAGGGAAGTGGCCGGTGCCATAACTGCTTCGACTTTGACTACTGTAGCAGTTTTTGTACCCGTAATTTTCATTTCTGGGTTGATCGGAGAGATTTTCTTTGAATTCGCTTTGACGATCTCGTTCAGTTTATTTGCATCGCTGGCTGTAGCATTGACGGTTATCCCGATGCTGGCGTCACGAATGCTGAAAAAACCGAAAGGCGATATTGAAGCGAGAAAGAGAAGATCAAAAGGGCTCAAGAATTTTGAACGTTCCATAATATTGGCGCTACGCCATCGCGTTCTTGTGTTGTTAATTGCATTGGTATTTCTTGTAATTGGTGCATTCGGTATATCCCAAGTCGGCACAGAATTTTTGCCTGCTACGGATGAAGGATTCGTCAGTGTTTCTGTGGAATTGGAAAATGGCGCTTCCAGATCTGCGACTGATGAAGTTGTAAAAATGATAGAAGAAGAACTTGAAGCGGAAGAAGATGTGGATGTTTACGTGAGTCTTGTGGGAACTACACAACAAGGGCAAGCACAAGGGGCTGTAGAAGCCAATGTGGCGGAAATTTATATCAAGCTTGTTCCATTGGATGAACGCGATCGTTCCGTATTTGAATTCGTGGACGATGTGCAACCGGAAATCATTGAAGAAGTGGGTGACCGCGCAGAAATTGATTTTAATCTTCAAACGGCTGCAGGATCTTCTCCGAATACATTATCCTTTACCGTAACAGATACTGATCCAGTCAGGTTGGATGAAGCTGTGGCAGAAATCAGTGCTGCACTCAGCAATTTATCTTCTGTTACTGAATTGACAAACGACCGTGATGAAACCATCGATGAAATACAGGTCACTATCGACCGTGAGGCTGCCACTGAATACGGCATGGCTCCAGCTCAGATTGCACAGACTGTGAATAACATTACACGAGGTGTGCAGGCTACCCAAGTGATTACTGAACAGGATGAAGTGCTTGGGGTTTTTGTCGAAATCGATGAAGAAGATCGGGACAGTTATGAATTACTGCAAGAACTGAATCTCCGCACACCATCCGGCACTTTTGTCGAGTTGCAGGAACTTGCAGACATTGAAATTGCGCAAGGACCGGTGAGCATCCAGCGGGTGGATCAAGCAGAAAGCGTTTCTTTCACACTTCAGCATCAGTCGGACGTTACGATGGGGGAGATGTCTGATGAAGTTGACGCTGCATTGGAAGAACTCAATCTCGATGAAGGAACCGTGATTACTTTTGGCGGTGACCGTGAGCTGTTTGATAATGCAATCAATGATATGATAATGGCCGTGCTTTTGGCAGTCGTCCTCGTTTATTTGGTGATGGCAGCTCAATTCGAATCATTCAAATACCCGTTTGTCATTATGTTCACTGTGCCATTGATGGTGATTGGTGTGGCAATTGCTTTATTTGTCACTCAGACTCCAATAAGCATTACGGCCGTAATCGGTATTTTGGTACTTGTTGGAATTGTCGTCAACAATGGGATAGTCCTGGTGGATTATATCAACAAGCGAAAAGAAAGCGGCATGGAATCATATGATGCCATCCTGACCTCGGTTCGTGATAGAATGCGTCCAATATTAATGACGGCGCTGACCACAATTTTAGGTCTTGCTCCGCTGGCAGTGGGAATTGGAGAAGGAACCGAAATTAATCAGCCGATGGGAATTGCGGTGATTGGCGGATTAATCAGTTCAACGTTCCTGACTTTGTATGTTGTACCGATTGTTTACAGCCTTTTCGATAGAGAGACAAGATCAATGAATAAAAAGTGAGCTATATAGCTCGCTTTTTTTTTGCTTTTTTTGTTGGAATATTTAGTATAATTGAATAGAAAGGCTGCAATGCTTGAAATTGGAGACCAGAAAGCTGTTTTAACACAGCCACATTAAGGGAGGAAGGGCACATGACAGAAGCGGTTTTTACCGGGTTTCCCGGGTTTATAGCGAGTCAACTCATCCGTAAAACGATTGAACAAAATCCTGATACCGGCATAACAGCGATAATTTTAGAATCCGAAAGGAACAAGGCGGAAAGTGAGGCTCTTCGCATACAAGATGAAACGGGCTGTCGTCCCATACGCATCATCGCTGGGGACATTACTAAACCAGAATTGGGGTTGAGGAAGGAGGATCGTGATTCTTTGGATAAAAAGCAAATCACTTTCTGGCATTTGGCAGCAATTTATGATTTGGCTGTGCCGCGAGATTCGGCTTGGAAAGTAAATGTGGAGGGAACAAAGTCAGTCAACGACTTTGTTTCGAAACTTACTGGTTTGGAAAGATATATGTATTTCAGTACTGCATACGTGGCTGGCTGCCGTGAAGGGATTTTACGGGAAGACGAATTGATACGGCCGCTTAAATTCAAAAATTTTTATGAAGAAACAAAATTTGAAGCGGAACTGCTGGTGGAGGAAATGAAAAAGGACTTTCCGGTAACTATCATCCGTCCAGGAATCGTCCGGGGGCATTCAAAGACAGGTGAAACGATCAAATTTGATGGACCATATTTTTTCTTGAATATGATCGATAGAATCCGCAGGCTGCCGGTAATACCTTACGTTGGAAAATCTTCTTCTTATATAAATGTGGTTCCAGTCGATTACATACTCGAAGCCTCGGTTTATTTGAGTAAATTGGCAGCTGCAGAAGGCGAAACGGTGCATTTAACAGATCCCAATCCGCATCCGGTTGAAGAAGTTTATCGTTCCATGGCAGTCAATCTGACCGGAAAGACACCGAAAGGACGCCTGCCTAAAAAAATGGCTGCCATAGGATTAAGAAATAAACCAGTCAGAAAGATGCTGGGGGTGGAAATGGAGACTTTGGATTATATGGATTGGCCAGCGTCTTTTGATACTTCAAAAGCAGAAGAATTACTTAAAGGAAGCGGCATTAAATGTCCAGACTTTTTGGAAACGATGCCGGCAATGGTGGCATTCTATAAATTGCATAAAAATGACAAAAGGTTTCACATTCCAATCCAATAAATTATGTACTTTCGTGAAAAAAATGTTATAATAAAATTACAACTAAATTTACTTTGACTTATGTCAAGGGGGAGTAGCTGTAGGGAAACCTATTTCACAGTCGTCAATACATGGTTAGTAACCATCGGTTGTGATAGCAATCAAATTGCTTAGCGAGACCTTTGCCTTTTATTAGGCAGGGGTCTTTTTTGCTGGCAAAAACTAGGAGGAAGAGTCAATGGAAAGTGCAATTTTATTGGAGTATGCTTGGGTCCTGCTTGTCTTGATCGGACTCGAAGGCTTACTTGCTGCAGATAACGCAGTGGTAATGGCGGTAATGGTTAAACATTTACCGAAAGATCAACAAAAGAAAGCTTTATTCTATGGTTTAGCGGGAGCTTTTATCTTCCGTTTCGCTGCATTGTTCATGATCACATTGTTAGTGAATATTTGGCAAATCCAAGCATTGGGCGCCGCGTATCTACTGTTCATCTCTGCAAAACATATTTACGATCAGCGTAAAGGACAGGATCATGCCATTGAACCGGAAGCGACAAAGGGTTCAAGTTTTTGGATGACAGTTCTGAAAATCGAATTGGCTGATATCGCATTTGCAATCGATTCGATGCTTGCTGCGGTAGCATTGGCAGTAACTCTGCCGCATCTAGATGTTTTTGGTCTTGAAGATATAGGCGGCATCAACTCCGGACAATTCATGGTTATGCTGGCCGGTGGTTTGATCGGTGTTATCATCATGCGGTTTGCTGCCCATAAATTTGTTCAATTGCTGGAGAAATACCCGCAATTGGAAACTGCTGCATTTGTCGTGGTAGGCTGGGTCGGCGTGAAATTGCTGGTCATGACGCTGTCTCACGAAAACCTTGGCATTTTGCCGCATGACTTCCCGCATTCAACTCCGTGGACAGTGACGTTCTGGATTGTATTAATCGGAATTGTTGTAGTCGGTGCATTGATCGGCTTGAAAAAAAATAAAGAAGCTGAAAGTAAATAATCCGTTGGAAAAGGCATCTTCTCATGAAGATGCCTTTTTGCTGTATTAACCAGGAATTCTTTTTTTGAAAAAGATACTGTTGGTATTCTTCTGTTTCAGCAACCAATTGTG